>CAYOLL010000001.1:0-98115 GCA_964404765.1 uncultured Gemmatimonadota bacterium
TTCGGGAATTACTTTCGAAGTATGATTTTCCAGGCGATACGACCCCGATTATTCGCGGTAGCGCTTTAGGGGCTTTACAAAATCCGGCCGATCCGGCCAAGGCCAAGTGTATTTTGGATTTGATTGATGCGGTAGACAGCTATATTCCGACGCCGGTTCGCGATGTTGACAAGCCATTTTTGATGCCAATTGAAGATGTTTTTTCGATTACCGGTCGTGGGACTGTCGGTACAGGCCGTGTGGAGCGTGGTAAGGTGAAAGTTGGCGAGGAATTGGAGATTGTCGGTTTTCGTGATACCCGCAAGACGATTGTGACCGGTGTGGAAATGTTTCGTAAGCTGCTGGATCAGGCGCAAGCGGGCGACAATATTGGTTTGCTGTTGCGCGGTGTGGATAAGAACGATCTGGAACGCGGGATGGTGTTAGCCAAGCCGGGCAGTGTTACGCCACACACTCATTTTGAAGGGACAGCTTACATTTTGTCAAAGGAAGAGGGTGGTCGTCATACGCCTTTTTTTACCGGCTATCGTCCGCAGTTTTATTTCCGAACGACAGATGTGACCGGCATTTTAAATTTAAAGGATGACCGCGAAATGGTTATGCCCGGTGACAATGTGAACATTAGTTGTGAACTGATTACGCCGATTGCAATGGAAGAAGGTTTGCGGTTTGCCATTCGTGAAGGTGGTCGCACCGTCGGCGCCGGCGTTATTAGTAAAATTCTGAAGTAAGCTTGTATCGTGCCGGGTCAGTAGCTCGAATTGGTAGAGCGTCGGTCTCCAAAACCGAATGTTGGGGGTTCGAGTCCCTCCTGGCCCGCCACGAGTTGTTAACAAAATACAAAATTAAAACACTGAGGTGCTAGTGGAAAATAAATTCGAAAACCTCATGAATGAAGCCAAGATCTTTTTTCACGACGTGAAACTTGAACTAAAAAATGTAACTTGGCCGAGCAGGGAAGAAGTTGCAGGGTCAACTTGGGTTGTCTTGATTTCTGTTTTATTAATAGGTACATTTATATGGTTTGTTGATATTGGCTTACAGTTGATCGTTAAGCAACTTCTGTAGATCCGGAGTTATAATGGCTTTAGAGTGGTACGTGGTTCATACATATTCCGGACATGAAAATAAGGTCCGAAAAGCACTAGATAAGGCAATCAAAACCGGTCAGTTAGAAAGTGTAATTGATCAGGTATTGGTGCCGGCAGAAGAAGTGACCGAGATGAAGAACGGCAAGCGCACTTCGGTAAAGCGGAAGTTCTATCCCGGTTATATTTTAGTGCACATGGAAATGACAAAAGAAACGGAATATGTTGTCACTAGTATTCCGGGTGTTACGCGCTTTGTTGGTTCCGGGCAAAAACCGGAGCCGCTTCGTGCAAATGAGGTTGATCGTATTTTGAAACGACTAAACGTAGGCCGTGATCGGGAAAAGTTAGAAGTTCCTTATCAAGTGGATGACCATATTAAAGTCATTGACGGGCCATTTAAAGATTTTAATGGTATCGTGCGTGAAGTAAATATGGATCGTGGAAAACTCAAGGTGATGGTAACGATTTTTAATCGTGCAACGCCTGTAGAGTTGGACTTTTTGCAAGTTGAATCCGTTTAATGCTCGCATAAGCTTAATCTAAAGGTTATCATAATTATGGCAAAGAAAATTTCTGCTTTTATTAAATTACAATGTCCAGCTGGGAAAGCAACGCCTGCTCCGCCGGTTGGTCCGGCTTTGGGTCAGCATGGCGTCAACATTATGGAGTTTGTTAAGCAGTTTAATGCACGAACTCAGGATCAACTTGGAATGGTCATTCCATGTGTGATTACTGTTTATTCGGACAAATCTTTTACGTTCATTACAAAAACGCCGCCGGCTTCCATTTTAATAATGAAAGCAATAAAGCTAGAGAAGGGTTCCAGTGAATCGCACAAAATCAAGGTAGGTGTGATAACCCAGGCCCAACTGGAAGAAATTGCTAAAGTAAAAATGCCCGATTTGAATGCAAACTCCTTGGAAGCTGCCGTGCGAATTATCGCAGGGACTGCGCGAAGTATGGGCGTCCGCGTAGCGTGATTACCTCAAGAACATTTTTTATTTAGGGTGCAAAATTATGCGTACAAGTAAACGTTTTACACAGAATGTGAAGAAAGTGGATAGTGTTAAATTCTATCCTTTGGCGGATGCAATTCTTTTATTGAAAGAGGTTGCGAATGCCAAATTCAATGAAACGGTAGAAGTTGCGACCCGGTTGGGAGTAGACCCGCGCCATGCCGATCAAATTGTCAGGGGGACCGTTGTCTTACCACACGGCACTGGCAAAACTGTAAAAGTTTTGGTGATGGCTCAGGGTGAGAAGGTCAAGGAAGCTATGGACGCCGGCGCTGACTTTGTGGGTCTTGAGGATTTTTTGGAAAAGATTCAAGGCGGCTGGCTCGAAGTCGATACAATTATCGCAACTCCGGATGTAATGGGTAAAGTTGGGAAGTTGGGTAAAGTCTTGGGCCCGCGTGGATTAATGCCAAATCCGAAAAGCGGTACAGTTACCTTTGATGTTGCTAAAGCTATTAAAGAAGTAAAAGCCGGTAAGATTGAATACCGTGTTGATAAGGTGGGCAACGTCCATGTACCGGTGGGGCGGGTGTCTTTTTCAAATCAGCAACTTTTTGAAAATATCAACACGTTTTTAAACGCCATTATGAAGGCTAAACCATCGTCTGCGAAGGGTCAATATTTAAAAAGTGTTACAGTTACATCAACAATGGGTCCGGGTATCAAGCTCGATCCAATGGCAATTTCTAACGAATATAAAGGTTAAACGAGAGGTTGGTTTATATGGCGACGGCGCAAAAAACAGAGATTGTTGATGAGCTTAAAGGCCGATTTGGTTCTGCCACGGCTGTGTATGTACTTGATTATCAGGGTATAACCGTTGAGAAGCTTACCGGGTTGCGCAGAAGCTTTCGCAAATCGGATTCTGAGCTGAAAATAGTTAAAAATACGCTTTCCCGGATTGCGGCTTCCGCTGCCGGGGTTGATGGTCTTGTCCAATACTTAAAGGGTCCTACCGCTTTGGTTATCTGCCCAAAAGATGCAGTAGGTCCGGCTAAGGCTCTAAACGAGTTTGTCAAGCAGCATAAAGATGTTGTTAAAATAAAAGGCGGTATTGTTGAAGGTCAGGCTATTACAGCAAAAGGTGTTGAGCAAATGGCCAGCATCCCATCGCGGGAAGTTTTGCTAGCCATGATGCTTGGTGCATTGCAATCGCCTGTCGCCGGATTTGTCGGTACGCTGAGCGGTGTGCTGCGCAAATATGTAGGTACTTTGGACGCGATCGCCAAAAAGAAAGAACAATCTAATTAACCGTTTATTTCATTCAATTGTTAAGTTGGAGGTAGAAGGTAAAATGGCTAGCAAGAAAGAGCAAATTATCGAACTGGTTGGCGGGATGACCGTTCTCGAATTGGTGGATTTGGTTAAAGACCTGGAAGAAAAGTTTGGCGTAACCGCTGCAGCCCCGATGATGGCTGCGATGCCTGCTGCAGGCCCAGCCGCAGCTGCGCCTGTTCAAGAAGAGAAGACGGAGTTTGATGTAATTTTGACTTCGTCCGGTAGCAATAAAATTCAAGTTATTAAAGTTGTTCGCGAGTTAACCAGTTTGGGTCTTAAAGAAGCAAAAGATTTGGTTGACGGCGCTCCGAAGCCTCTAAAAGAAGGTGTGTCAAAAGACGACGCAGCGAGCATCAAGAAAAAGATTGAAGATGCCGGTGGCGCTGTTGAGGTTAAGTAATTTTACTTTGAGGTAAGAAGCTTCTCTAAGCTGTTTTAAATGCTCATTAGGGATGAGGTTCGCACTAAATACTTTTTTGGTAAGTAGATCAGATTATGTTTCGGTGCAGAATTTGCCTCTGATGGCTAATCAAATATTGCTTGAATAGATGGTCAATGCCTGCAGCATTCAATGTGCGCTATGAGAAGAAGGCTGTAGGTTATTGACCATTTTGGCATTTGTATGCAAGATTTCATTCACAACTTCTGACGACCTTCAACAGGAGAACCAACATTGAAATTCACCGAGAGCGGTCGGCTTGATTTCTCAAAGATTTCCGACGTAATGGAAATGCCTAACCTTTTAGAAATCCAGTTAGAGTCTTACCGGCAATTTTTGAGCGACGATAAAGGCTCTGACATCAATCTTTTGAGTGTTTTTAATGAAGTTTTTCCAATTTCTGATCCAAACGAAAACTTTACCCTTGAGTTTATTGAATATAAGTTAGGTGAACCGAAGTATACGGTTGATGAGTGTCAAGAACGTGACGTTACCTTCTCTGCGCCACTGAAGGCGTTTATGCGCCTGATTATTAAGGAAGATGTAGGCGACCAAAAACGCGTTCGCGATATTATCGAACAGGAAGTCTTCTTAGGCGAGTTGCCTTTGATGACGGACAAAGGCACTTTCATCATAAATGGGGCAGAGCGTGTTATTGTAAGCCAGTTGCACCGTTCGCCCGGCGTATATTTTGAAGAGACCATTCATCCAAACGGTAAGAAGCTGTTTTCGGGACGGGTAATTCCTTATCGCGGTTCGTGGGTGGAATTTACGATGGATATTAACGATGTCATGTATGTTCATATTGACAAGCGTCGTAAATTTCCGGTAACCGTGCTGTTGAGAGCTCTCGACATTTCTTCAAATGATGATATTTTGGACGTTGTTAGCAGCGAGGTGGCTGCTGTAACAAAAACCGGCGACGAGGGTTTGCTGAATCGGCGGATTAGTGAAGACATTATTAATGCCAAAACGGGTGAAGTCTTGGCTGAGCGTGGCGAGTTAGTTAGTCCGGATTTGATTAAAGCTTTGCGTAATGCCAAGGTTTCCGAAATTAAGGTTCGGATGGATTCGTCATCGACTCCGGTATCTGTTCTGGAAAACACTTTTAAGAAAGATACCACGACTTCAACAAAAGAGGCGCTTGTTCGAATTTATAACCTGCTTCGTCCGGGCGACCCACCAAATATTGAAACAGCTCGGGCGCTTTTGGACCGCTTGTTTTTTAATGCGCGCCGGTATAGTTTGGCTCACGTTGGACGCTATAAATTAAATCGGCGTTTAAAACAAAATGTCGATACGGAAATGTTGACGCTTACGCGTGAGGATATTCTCGGAGCGGTGCGCTATTTGCTTCATTTGCTTAATGGACAGGGCTATCTGGATGATATTGACCATTTGGGCAATCGCCGGGTTCGTTCGGTGGGTGAGCTTTTAGCCAATCAGTTTAGTGTTGGCTTGTCACGGATGGGTCGGATTATTCGTGAGCGGATGAGTTTGCAGGAAGTCGATACGATTACTCCTTATGATTTGGTGAATTCTCGTACAATTTCGGCGGTTGTAAACGCATTTTTTGGCAGCAGTCAGCTTTCTCAATTTATGGATCAAACTAACCCGTTGGCGGAGCTTACGCACAAACGACGTCTTAGTGCTTTGGGTCCTGGCGGTTTAACACGTGAACGTGCCGGATTTGAGGTGCGCGATGTGCATCATACCCATTATGCGCGTATGTGTCCAATTGAAACACCGGAAGGTCCGAATATCGGTTTGATCACTTCTTTAAGTGCTTTTGCCAAAATTAATGAATTGGGCTTTTTAGTGGCTCCTTATCGCGCGGTTAAAAAAGGCATTGTTTTAAAAGATATTCATTACCTCACTGCAGATGAGGAAGACGACCATAAGATTGCACAAGCCAACACGCCATTGGATGACAAGGGCAAATTTGTGGCTGAAGTAGTGACTGCGCGTGACAAAGGTGACTTTCCTCAGATTACTCCCAAAGAAATTAGCTATATGGATGTGTCGCCCAAGCAGCTGGTTAGTGTTGCAGCGGCTTTAATTCCGTTTTTAGAGCATGATGATGCCAACCGTGCTTTGATGGGTTCTAACATGCAGCGACAAGCTGTTCCGTTATTACGGACGGATTCACCAGTAGTTGGGACAGGTATCGAAGCCAAAGCTGCCCGGGACTCCGGTGCAGTTATTTTAGCCAAACGTGCCGGTGTTGTAGAAAGTGTATCGGCTGAACGGATTGTAGTAGACTGTAGTGAAGCTGGCGGTATGTCGCTTCGGCAGGTTGATATTTATAAGCTGACCAAATTTAAGCGTTCCAATCAGGACACATGCATTAATCAGCGGCCTGTTGTTACAGTCGGTACTCGAGTTGATACCGGGCAGGTACTGGCGGATGGCGCAGCCACAGACAAAGGCGAGTTAGCCCTAGGTGTGAACGTGCTGGTGGCTTTTATGCCTTGGGGTGGTTATAACTATGAAGATGCTATATTAATTTCTGAGCGGGTGGTTAAGGAAGACCGCTTTACTTCCATTCATATCATGGAATTTGATTTGGAAGTTCGGGACACAAAACGTGGTATGGAAGAAATTACCCGTGAGCTTCCTAATGTTGGTGAAGAAGCGCTCAAGAATCTTGATGAATTTGGCATTGTCCGCGTTGGTGCAGAAGTTCATCCGGGTGATATTTTGGTCGGCAAAGTGACGCCAAAAGGCGAAACCGAGTTGTCACCGGAGGAGCGTTTACTACGGGCAATCTTTGGTGAAAAGGCCGGCGATGTACGTGATGCGTCTTTGAAAGTTCCGCCGGGCATGGAAGGTATCGTTATTGGCACAAAAGTATTCTCGCGGCGCGATAATGACGAGCAAACACAGCGGCTTATTAATGCTGAGATCGAGCGGCTAAATCGCAATTTTCAGCATGATCTGAACAAGTTGAAGGCTGCCCGCATGAATCGAATGCTACAAATCATGACTGGGCACATTTCCTCCGCATGGATTAATCGCGATCAATCCGAGATATTGCTGCCCTCCGGCACTAAAGTAACCGAGGATGTTATCCGCGCAATCAATTTAGATGATGTCTTACTGGAGCGCGGGTTAACGAATGATGATAATGTGAATGACCAGCTTATTGAAATTGAGCGACAATATCAAAAAGATAAGCGCGACCTGCATGAACACTTTGAGCGCTTGGCTGATCGTATCAAACGTGGCGATGAATTGCCGCCGGGCGTTGTTCAATTAGTTAAGGTCTATATTGCTCGCAAGCGTGTTCTTTCTGTGGGTGATAAAATGGCAGGTCGGCACGGTAATAAAGGTGTTGTTGCTAAGATTATGCCGATTGAGGATATGCCATATATGGATGATGGCAGGCCGGTAGAAATAGTTTTAAATCCATTGGGTGTTCCTTCACGTATGAATGTTGGCCAGATTTTGGAGACACACTTGGGTTGGGCAGCGCAGCGCTTGGGCTATAAGATTGCGACACCGGTTTTTGACGGCGCATCTATCGAAGAAATTACCGAATTGATGAAGAAAGCGAATATTGACGAAACCGGGAAAGTCTGGCTAAATGATGGTCGGACCGGAGTTCAATTTGATAATCCGGTAACGGTTGGTATTATTTATATGATGAAGCTGTCACATTTGGTTGATGATAAAATTCATGCTCGGGCGATTGGTCCATATTCTCTGGTTACCCAACAGCCATTGGGCGGCAAGGCTCAATTCGGCGGGCAACGGTTTGGCGAAATGGAGGTCTGGGCTCTGGAAGCCTATGGGGCATCATATGCTTTGCAGGAGCTGCTGACCGTCAAATCTGACGATGTAACGGGTCGCTCGAAAATTTATGAAGCAATTGTTAAAGGCGAGAATCCACCGGAACCGGGTGTTCCGGAGTCGTTTAACGTGCTGGTTAAGGAGTTGCAAAGCCTTGGGTTAGATGTATTATTAGAGGCCGAGGAAACAGTTTAAGTCCAAATAACCACAAACTAACGGCTAATAGTCATCCCCTTTATCCAAAAGAGGTAAAATCGGTGGTCAACTTTAAATATGATCAGCCGCGTGTCGGCAGTTTTAAAAGTATTCGCGTCAAATTAGCGTCCCCGGATCAAATTCGTTCATGGTCCAATGGCGAAGTTACCAAACCGGAAACCATTAATTATCGTTCATTTAAGCCAGAAAAAGACGGTTTGTTTTGTGAACGTATTTTTGGCCCTGTTAAAGATTGGGAGTGCAGTTGCGGTAAATATAAACGCATTCGTTATCGTGGCGTTATATGCGATCGCTGCGGTGTTGAGGTAACCCAGTCTAAAGTGCGCCGGGAACGACTTGGCCATATTGAACTGGCGGTACCGGTTTCCCACATTTGGTATTTTAAGGCGCTGCCAAGTGTTATCGGCTATTTGCTAAACATGTCCGTGCGTGATTTAGAGCGCATTTTATATTACGAGTCCTATGTAGTTCTTGTTCCTGGTAATACGGGTCTTAAAGAAAAGGATCTGATTAACGAAGGGCAATATTTGGAGATGGCAGAGCAAGACCCGGAAGGCTTTATTGCCAAAATGGGTGCAGAAGGCATTAAAGATTTGTTAGCTGCTATTGACATCGAACAACTTTCGCGCGATATGCGGGCTCAAGTGAAAGTTGAAACCTACATGCAAAAAAAGAAAAATTTGCTCAAGCGCTTGCATGTAATCGAGGCATTTCGTCAATCCGGCAACCGTCCGGAATGGATGGTGATGGAGGTTATACCGGTTTTGCCGCCGGATTTGCGACCACTTGTGCCTTTAGAAGGTGGACGTTTTGCGACGTCAGATTTGAATGATTTATACCGGCGGGTGATTAACCGCAATAATCGTCTCAAAAAACTGATTGAACTGCGAGCTCCAGAGGTCATTTTACGTAACGAAAAACGAATTTTGCAGGAAGCCGTCGACGCACTGTTCGATAACGGGCGACGTTCACGAGCGGTACGCGGTCAGGGCAATCGCGCTCTCAAGTCCTTGAGCGATATGTTGAAAGGTAAACAAGGCCGTTTTCGTCAAAATTTATTAGGGAAACGTGTCGATTATTCCGGCCGTTCGGTTATCGTGGTCGGACCGGATTTGCAGTTACATCAATGCGGTTTGCCGCAAAACATGGCTCTTGAGCTTTTCAAGCCTTTCATTATCCGTAAACTGGAAGATAGCGGTTTGGTACAAACGGTCAAAGGCGCCAAGCGGTTGGTTGAAAAAGGTCGTCCGGAAGTATGGGACATTTTGGAAGAAATTATTAAAGATCATCCCATTTTACTTAACCGTGCCCCGACGTTGCATCGCTTGGGAATTCAGGCATTTTATCCGATTCTGATTGACGGAAAAGCGATTAAAATTCACCCATTAGTTTGCACTGCGTTTAATGCTGACTTTGACGGTGACCAAATGGCGGTGCATGTCCCACTTTCTTTCGAAGCTCAAATTGAAGCCCGTGTTTTAATGCTGTCGGCCAACAATATTCTTTCGCCCCAAAATGGCAAGCCATTGGCTACCCCAAACCAGGATATCGTGTTGGGTTGCTATTACCTGACCAAATTGCGCGAGGGGGCACGCCGGGAAGTCCTACCAGTATATCGTCGCACAGATGAAGTCGAAATGGCGATCGAAGTCGGAGCGCTGCAGTTACACGAACCGATTAAATTCTATCGTAACGGTGAAATATTGGAAACAACTCCGGGCCGAGTAATTTTTAATCAAATTGTTCCCAAAGAACTAAACTTCTATAATAAAACTTTTGATAAGAAAGAATTGGCGGCTTTAGTCGCAGACGTGCATCGTGCAATGGGTAACTACCATACTGCGTACTTTTTAGATCAACTTAAAAAGATGGGCTTTGATTTTGCAACGCGCGCAGGGATTACAGTCAGCATGAGTGACATGTTAATTCCATTGGAGAAAGAGCGGTTAGTTAACGAAGCGCGTGATAAAGTGCGTGAAATTCAGGAGCAATACAATCGTGGTGTTATTACAGATGGCGAGCGTTACAATAAAGTTATTGATACCTGGACTTATACAACGAGTCAGGTTGCCGAAGTGATGTTTGAGCGACTCAAAAAAGACAAAGACGGTTTTAATCCTATATTTATGATGGCTGACTCTGGTGCACGCGGGAGTAAGGATCAGATCAAACAGCTTGCTGGAATGCGCGGTTTAATGGCTAAGCCGCAAAAGAAGATTACGGGTCAGATTGGTGAAATTATTGAAACACCTATTACAGCCAATTTTAGAGAAGGCTTAAGCGTTTACCAATACTTCATTTCAACGCACGGCGCTCGTAAAGGTTTAGCTGATACTGCTTTAAAAACAGCTGATGCGGGTTATTTAACTCGCCGTTTGGTTGATGTTGCCCAAGATGTGATTATTACTGAAGATGATTGTGGGACGATTCTCGGCATTGATATTACTGCGCTTAAAGATGGTGAAGATATTATCGAGCCTTTAGCGGATCGTATCCTTGGGCGTTTTTCCCAAGAAGATGTCATTGATCCGATTACGAATGAAATTTTGGTTGCGACTGGCGAAACTATTTCTGAAGACGTCGCACACATGATCGAGGAAAGTGGCGTAGAAACGGTCAAAATTCGCTCGGTATTGACATGTGAAACTCGGCGGGGTGTATGCGTAAAATGTTATGGACGCAACTTAGCTAACGGACGTATTGTTGATATCGGTGAGGCCACTGGCGTTATTGCTGCACAGAGCATTGGTGAGCCTGGTACACAACTAACGCTTCGTACCTTCCACATTGGTGGTACGGCTAGCCGCATTGCAGCGCAATCAAATGTAACCGTCAAAACAGACGGGTCAGTTGAATTTCGAAATTTAAAAGTTGTTGAAAGTCGTTTAAATGATAAAATTGTCATTTCACGTAACAGTGAAATTGTTTTTTCGGATGAAGATGGACGTGTTCGTGCCCATTATAATGTTCCATATGGAGCAAAACTTCTGGTGACTGATAAGGCTAACATAAAAAAGAGTGAAAGCATTTTTGAATGGGATGCATATACATCGCCGATTTTGACCGACGAGGAGGGTGTTGCCAAATTTGTTGACATTATTGAAGGGGTTACTTTTCAGGAAGAACTTGATGAAACTACAGGTTTGCGTCAACGCGTTATTATTGATTCTCGTGATCGATCACTTCACCCCCATATTCACATTGTGAATAAAAAAGGTGAGCGTGTTCGTAATTATGATATTCCTACGGGCGCACATATTTTGGTACATGAAGGTGACCGCGTCATGCCTGGAGATATTTTGGTAAAAATTCCACGCGAAGTCAGCAAGACGCGCGATATCACAGGTGGTTTGCCGCGGGTTGCCGAGCTGTTTGAAGCACGCAAGCCAAAAGAATCTGCTGTTGTGACCGAAATTGATGGGAATGTTAGCTTTGGCGGCATTGTCAGGGGATTACGCAAGATATTGGTAACAAACGAATTAGGAGACGAGCGCCTCTACATTATTCCCCACGGTAAGCATCTGAGTGTTCATGAAGGTGACAAAGTGAAAGCGGGAGATCGCTTATGTGAAGGACCAATTAACCCACATGATATTTTACGGATTCTTGGTGAAAAGGATGTCCAAAGTCATCTTGTTAATGAGATTCAGGAAGTTTATCGTTTGCAAGGTGTTCGCATTAATGATAAGCACATTGAAATTATCGTACGCCAGATGTTGCAAAAAGTGAAAATTGAAGATCCGGGTGATAGCGACTTTTTAGAAGGTGACCGGATTGACAAGTATATTTTCCGTGAAGTAAATGAGCGGTTATTGCGCAACGATCTTGAGCCGGCAACGGCACGTCCAATGCTTTTGGGAATCACCAAAGCATCGCTGAATACTGAGAGTTTTATTTCCGCAGCTTCATTCCAAGAAACCACACGTGTATTAACCGACGCGGCTATACAAGGCAAACGTGATGAATTGCTGGGTCTGAAAGAGAACGTTATCATTGGGCACTTAATCCCAGCGGGTACCGGTTTGAGTCGGTACCGCAACTTAAGACTGATTCAGCCTGTTGAAGAAGAAGCGCCGGCAGCTATTCGCAGCGAAGAGGAAGTTTTTGAAGAGGATGACTACTAAAAGACGCTTATTAACAATTATACTGTGCTTATTAACAATTATACTGTGCTGTAGGCTGATTTATAGGATTTTGGCGCTAAAAATATGTGACAAAAATTTGCAAATGTGCTGAAATTAGTTCTTGACACTTCTAAGAAAAATACTATATTGTCTATCTCTATTTGTTACGCAAAATTGATTAACGAAACGGAAGAGGGTTCATGTGCCAACAATTAATCAATTAATTCGCAAGGGACGTCTGACAGTTGTTAAGAAGACAAAGGCTCCGGCATTGGCTTCTTGTCCCCAAAAACGTGGGGTGTGCACTCGTGTTTACACGACAACACCCAAAAAACCGAACTCAGCTCTTCGCAAAGTCGCGCGTGTTCGGTTAACAAACGGTATAGAAGTTACGACCTATATACCGGGTGAGGGGCATAATCTTCAGGAACACTCAATCGTTTTAATTCGTGGCGGGCGTGTCAAAGATTTGCCGGGCGTTCGGTACCATATTGTCCGTGGAGCGTTGGATTCTTCTGGTGTTGAGGATAGAAATCAAGGCCGTTCAAAGTACGGCGCAAAGCGCAAAAAGAAGCAGGCGGGTAAATAATTATGGCGAGAAGAAAATCTGCTGTCAAACGTGTGGTTCTGCCGGACCCAATTTATCGTGAAGTAGTCGTAACACGCTTTATTAATGGATTGCTGGTCAGTGGCAAGCGAAGTATTGCTGAGGGTATCTTCTATGATGCCATGAAGCTAATTGAAAAAAAAGGTAGTGCGTCGGGGTTAGAGGTTTTCAAATCGGCGCTTAACCAAGTAAAACCCGTGTTGGAAGTAAAGTCCCGTCGTGTCGGTGGCGCAACATATCAAGTTCCGGTTGAGGTGCGTCAAGAACGCCGGTTATCGCTGGCAATTCGTTGGGTCGTTGGGTGCGCACGCGCTCGTCACGAACATTCGATGGCTGAACGTTTGGCAAACGAATTGTTGGCAGCTTCGAAAAACGAAGGCGCTTCCGTAAAAAAACGAGAAGATACCCACAAGATGGCGGATGCCAACAAAGCTTTTTCCCATTATGTTTGGTAAATTATTTCGAGACAATATTTTAAGAGGGCTGTCGCGTGGTTCGTGAGTATTCTTTAGAAAATACAAGAAATATTGGCATTATGGCCCATATTGACGCCGGTAAGACGACAACGACTGAGCGTATTTTATATTATACGGGTCGTCTTCATCGGATGGGTGAGGTCCACGATGGCGCAGCCACTATGGACTGGATGGAACAGGAGCGTGAACGTGGGATTACAATCACATCCGCTGCTACCACTTGTATGTGGAAAAATATACGTATCAATATCATTGACACGCCAGGCCACGTAGATTTTACGGCGGAAGTTGAAAGGTCACTTCGTGTTTTAGATGGCGCCGTTGCGCTTTTTTGTGCGGTTGGTGGTGTTGAACCCCAATCAGAGACCGTTTGGCGTCAGGCCGACAACTATTCAATTCCGCGAGTTGCTTTTGTAAATAAAATGGACCGCGTCGGGGCTGACTTTGACAATGTTGTTAAAATGATGCGAGATCGCTTAGGCGCATGCGTCGTTCCGATTCAATTGCCAATTGGCAGCGAAGATCGTTTTGTAGGCGTGATTGATTTAGTTGAGATGAAGGCAGTTATTTATGATGAGGACGGGCAGGGTTCGAAGTACCACGACGAACCTATTCCGACAGATTTGCAGGATGACGCAGAGTTTTATCGCGAGAAGCTTCTTGAAGCGGTTTCAGATTTTAATGACGCGTTGTTGTTGAAATTTTTAGAAGCCCAAAAAATTGAAATAGATGAGGTTCGCGCCGCTCTTCGGGCTGCAACTATCGCATGCAAATTAGTGCCGGTGTTGTGTGGGACGGCATTTAAAAACAAAGGTGTTCAGGGACTTTTGGATGCTGTTGTTGACTACTTACCCTCACCGGCAAATTTACAGCCAGCTAAGGGTGTCGAGGTCCGGGGGACTGAGGTCTTGACCCGTGAGGTCAGTGATACGGCGCCTTTTGCGGCGTTAGCATTTAAATTAATGACGGATCCGTTTGTAGGCAAATTAACATATTTTAGAGTCTATTCTGGAACGCTAAAAGCAGGTTCGTACGTATTAGACAGCTCAACAGGACGTAAAGAGCGTATTGGTCGCTTACTGCAGATGCACGCGAATAAGCGACATGAAATCGATGGGGTATTCGCAGGTGATATTGCGGCTGCTGTAGGTTTAAGAGATGTAAAGACGGGTCATACGCTTTGTGACGAAAAGTATCCAATTCTTCTTGAGACTATGAAATTCCCACAACCTGTTATTTCTGTTGCGATCGAGCCAAAGACGAAGGCTGATCACGATCGTCTCGGAGAATCCTTAGCTAAGCTTTCAGATGAGGACCCAACTTTTAGAGTTAGAACTGACGAAGAGACCGGCCAGGTCATCATTGCTGGAATGGGCGAGTTGCATCTCGAGATTATTGTTGACCGCTTATTGCGTGAGTTTAAAGTTCAGGCGAATGTTGGAAGGCCGCAGGTTGCTTATCGAGAGGCGATTACCAAAAATGCTGAGGGTGAGGGTCGCTTTGTTCGCCAATCTGGTGGGCGCGGTCAATATGGCCATGCCTTGGTAACAATTGAGCCGATGCCGCCGGGGTCTGGTTTTGTTTTTGAAAATAATATTGTCGGTGGCGTTATTCCTAAAGAATTTATTCCGGCAATTGAGCAAGGCGCTAAAGAGGCCTCAGAAAATGGTGTTTTAGCAGGGTATCCCCTTGTAGATTTAAAGGTTGGCGTTTACGACGGTTCCTACCACAATGTAGACTCTTCGGAAATTGCATTTAAAATTGCCGGATCTATGGCCTTTCAGGATGCGGTTAAGCGCGCCGGCCCGGTACTTATGGAGCCGATTATGAAGGTTGAGGTCGTTCTTCCGGAACTTTATTTAGGCGATGTAATTGGGGATCTAAATGCCCGTCGTGGTAAAATTACCGGAATGGAGCCTCGTCGGGACGCGCAGGTTGTGTCCGCAAAGGTTCCGTTGGCGGAGATGTTTGGCTACTCTACTAAATTGCGTTCTCAAACTCAAGGCCGAGCAATCTATACAATGGAGTTCTCTCATTACGAGGCTGTTCCGGTTCAAGTATCTGAAGAAATTATTTCTAAAGTAAAAGGCGCTTAATAATTTTTAAGGAGAGAATTTTCGATGGCGAAAGAGACCTTTAAGCGAACAAAGCCGCACGTTAATGTAGGGACGATTGGTCACGTAGATCATGGGAAGACGACGTTGACGGCATCTTTGACAGCGGTTATGGCCCAGCAGGGCTTGGCGACATTGGTGAGTTATGATCAGGTCGCAAAGGCGTCGGAATCGCAGGGTCGGCGGGATGCGACGAAGATCTTGACGATTGCGACCTCGCACGTGGAGTATGAGTCAGTGAAGCGTCATTACGCGCACGTTGATTGTCCTGGTCACGCGGATTATGTGAAGAACATGATTACGGGTGCGGCTCAGATGGATGGTGCGATTTTGGTTGTTAGCGCGGCGGACGGGCCGATGCCGCAAACCCGCGAGCATATTTTGTTAGCTCGTCAGGTAGGTGTTCCATATATTGTTGTATTTTTGAACAAAGTAGATGTTGTTGATGATCCGGAGTTGTTGGAGTTGGTAGACCTGGAAGTTCGGGAATTACTTTCGAAGTATGATTTTCCAGGCGATACGACCCCGATTATTCGTGGTAGCGCCTTAGGCGCTTTGCAAAATCCGGGCGATCCTGCGAAGGCCAAGTGTATTTTGGATTTGATTGATGCCGTAGACAGCTATATTCCGACGCCTGTTCGCGATGTTGACAAGCCATTTTTGATGCCGATTGAAGATGTTTTTTCGATTACCGGTCGCGGGACTGTCGGTACCGGCCGTGTGGAGCGCGGCAAAGTGAAAGTTGGCGAGGAATTAGAGATTGTCGGTTTTCGGGATACCCGTAAGACGATTGTGACCGGAGTAGAAATGTTTCGTAAGCTGCTGGATCAGGCACAAGCCGGTGATAATATTGGTTTGTTGTTGCGTGGTGTGGATAAGAATGATCTGGAACGCGGGATGGTGTTAGCCAAGCCAGGCAGTGTCACCCCTCACACCCATTTTGAAGGGACAGCTTACATTTTGTCAAAGGAAGAAGGTGGTCGTCATACGCCGTTTTTTACGGGCTATCGTCCGCAGTTTTATTTCCGAACGACCGATGTGACCGGTGTTTTAAATTTAAAGGACGACCGTGAAATGGTTATGCCCGGTGACAATGTAAATATTAGTTGCGAACTGATTACGCCGATTGCGATGGAAGAAGGCTTGCGTTTTGCCATTCGTGAAGGTGGTCGCACCGTCGGCGCCGGTGTTATTAGCAAAATTCTGAAGTAAGACGGAGAACACAGTGGGCAATCAAAAAATTCGTATTCGCTTAAAAGCGTACGATCATGAAGTATTGGATCGTTCAACGCAAGAAATTGTACGGACGGCAAAAAGAGCTGGTGCAAAAATTTCCGGCCCAATTCCTTTGCCTACAAGACGATCCGTGTTTACAGTTCTACGGTCGCCTCATATCGACAAGAAGTCGCGTGAGCAGTTTGAAATGAGAGTTCATAAACGCTTAATTGATATAACAGAGTCAACGCCACAAACGGTAGATGCATTGATGAAGTTAGATCTTCCTTCGGGTGTTGATGTTGAAATTAAAGTATAATGCGTAACCGTGTGGAGAGTATTGGCCATGAATATGCTTCTGGGTCGTAAAATCGGTATGACACAAATCTTTGATAAAGATGGAATTCAAAAAGCGGTGACGGTTATTGAAGTTGGGCCCTGTCTTATAACACAGGTCAAGACCAAAGTTACTGATGGTTACAACGCTATCCAGTTAGGTTTTGGCAAAAAGAAAGAAAAGCATACTACAAAAAGTATGCAGGGGCATTTTAAAGCTGCAAACGCAGACCCGTTACGTTTTTTGCGTGAGGTTCGTGTAGAAGACGCTTCTAAATATGAGCTTGGTAAATCTGTTGTCTTGTCTGATATTTTTCAAGAAGGGGATACTATTTGTGTAAGTGGTATTTCTAAAGGCAAAGGCTTCCAAGGAGTGGTTAAACGCTACCACTTTGCGGGCGGACCGAAAACGCATGGACAAAGTGATAGACATCGAGCGCGAGGCTCTATAGGTCAGAACACTTTTCCGGGTCGTGTGTTTAAAAATTTGCGTATGGCCGGGAAAATGGGTAAAGATCGTGTTACACTTAAAAATTTAAAAATTGAGAAAATTTTTGCGGCACGGAACCTAATGCTAATTGGCGGGGCTCTTCCGGGTGGTAAAAATGCTATTCTTGAAGTTTGCAAGATATAGACGATTACGAGGTTAATGATGTTGACAGTTGATATAATTAATATTGAAGGCCAAAAAATTGGCGTTGCTGACTTACCGGAGCAAATTTTTGGGATTGAGCCAAATAATCAGGTTATATCTGAATATGTGCGAATGTACCTTAACAATCAACGCATTGGTTCAGCCAATACGAAGAATCGCCGCGAAGTTTCCGGAGGTGGGAAAAAACCATATCGCCAGAAGGGAACAGGTCAGGCTCGACAAGGTTCAATTCGTGCTCCGCACTATGTTGGAGGTGGTCGTGCTTTTGGTCCTACGCCAAAAAAATGGTATTATCAAATACCTCAGAAAAAACGTCGTTTGGCTTTAAACTCGTCACTATCATCCCGAGTTACCCAAGGAAAATGTTTATTGCTGAGCAGTAAAGTTTTACCGAATAATAAAACAAAAGATGTTGCTTCTTTTCTAGAAAAAATTGATTCAAAAAGTCACTTAGTCGTTTTGAGCGAGCATGATGAGATTTTTTTGCGGTGTGCACGAAATATTGCCAAAGCGACTGTTCGTCAGTGGGCGCACCTAAATGCATTTGATGTTCTAAAACACGAGACGATTATTATTGAAAAGAGCGTCGTAGATAGGTTGATCGGTGAGGTGAATGCATGAATAATTTGCGGCAAATTATTAAAAGACCGCTTCTTACGGAGCGGAGTTTGCAAAATAAAGAGACATATAACAAGTACTCTTTTGAGGTCCACCCGGATGCGAATAAAATCGACATCAAACGCGCAGTAGAGCACTTATTTAATGTTCAAGTTCTTTCTGTTTCGACGATGAATGTGATGGGAAAGAAAAAACGGATTCGTACTCGCGAGAAGGGAAAACGGCCTAATTGGAAAAAAGCAATCATTAGTGTTGTTAATGGGCAAAAGATAGAAATATTTGAGACAGTTAAATAAGTGATTTATTTATAGTTTTTGGAGCATACAAAAATGGGCATTAAAAGATATAACCCGGTTACTTCCAGCCTACGTTTTAAAACGGGTTACACATTTGATGAAATTACCAAATCCACCCCTGAAAAGTCTCTTTTAGAGCCTTTGCGAAAACAAGGTGGACGTGATAACTTTGGACGCATTACAACGCGTTATCGTGGGGGCGGGCACAAGCGTTTTTATAGAATTATTGATTTTAAACGTAACAAAGTTGGTATTCCGGCACGAGTTGATTCAATTCAATATGATCCTAATCGGTCAGCGCGCATTGCATTATTATTTTACGCGGACGGAGAAAAGCGGTATATTCTAGCGCCGTTGGGCTTAAATGTGAACGATGTTGTTACAACCGGCCCAACAGCAGACATTAAGCCAGGTAATGCATTGCCTCTGGAACACATTCCTTTAGGAACAATGGTGCATAATATTGAGATGAAGGTTGGCAAGGGGGGTCAGATTGCCCGAAGTGCCGGTGCTGCCGCTCAAGTTGTAGCTAAAGATGGAAGATATGCTCAAATTCGATTGCCATCTAGCGAAGTTCGTATGATTCGTATGGAATGTTATGCTACAATTGGTCAGGTGGGTAATGTTGAGCATGAAAACATTAGCATTGGTAAAGCAGGTCGTACCCGGTGGTTAGGTCGGCGTCCACGAGTTCGTGGTGTTGCAAAAAATCCTGTTGATCATCCAATGGGAGGCGGTGAGGGTAAATCATCGGGTGGCCGGCACCCATGTACACCATGGGGTAAACCTACGAAAGGCTATAAGACGCGTAAACCGAATAAAAAATCGAGTAAATACATTGTTAAACGGCGTAATAGCTAAAATTGTTTATTAAGCTGGAGGCAACAATTGGCACGTTCGGTTAAGAAAGGGCCGTACATAGAGACGTCCCTGTTTAAAAAAGTTGAGCAATTAAATAAAAAGAATGAGAAAAAAGTTCTTAAAGTTTGGTCTCGACGAAGTACAATTATACCAGAATTTGTTGGTCATACTTTAGCGGTTTATAATGGGAAGAAATTCATCCCGGTGTATATTACCGAAAATATGGTCGGCCACAAGCTTGGTGAGTTTTCCCCAACGCGCACATTTAAAGGTCACGCTGGCGGTGTTGGTAAAAGTGTAAAGGCTCAAAAATAACTGTTGATGAGGATTAAATAATGGAAGCACGTGCAATAGCACGCCACGTTAGGCTGACACCAAGAAAGACACGACAGGTTGTTGATGAAGTTCGTGGGAAACGAATTACTGAAGCCTACCATATTTTGAGTTTGGCCAAAAAACGAGCAGCAGGTGTGGTGATAAAAGCAATTGAATCCGCTGTATCAAATGCGTTGATAGCCAAAAGCGATGTGGATGTCGATGATCTATATGTAAAGACAATTTTTGTCGATAGCGGACCAACCCTTAAACGAATTCGTCCAATGTCAATGGGTCGTGCTGGTAAAATTCGTAAGCGAACTTGCCATTTAACCGTTGTTGTTGCAGAATTAAAATAGAGGAGAAGATTTGTGGGGCAAAAAACAAACCCAGTCGGTTTTAGACTTGGTGTAATTCGGACGTGGGATTCACGTTGGTTTGCACGAAATAACTTTGCTGACCTGCTTCATGAAGATTTAACGATACGTAAGTATGTTACCAATCGTTTAAAAAAAGCCGGTGTTTTTAGAGTTGAGATTGAGCGGGCACCGAAACGTGTTACGGTTAATATACATACTGCTCGGCCTGGAATTGTGATTGGTCGCAAAGGTTCGGAAGTTGAAAAATTGACGGAAGAGCTGCAGCAAATTACAAAAAAAGAAGTGAATCTTAATATACAAGAAATAAAAGTTGCTGAATTAGACGCCGCTGTTGTTGCAGATAGTATAGCTCGGCAGTTAGAGCAGCGCGTAAGTTTTAGACGTGCCATGAAAAAAGCGGTTGCTTCGACTATGCGAATGGGCGCACAGGGGATTAAAGTTAGATGTTCAGGGCGCTTGGGTGGCGCAGAAATGTCGCGTGTTGAGGGCTATCGTGAGGGACGTGTTCCGTTGCATACCTTACGGGCGGATATTGATTATGCCTTAACTACAGCTTTGACGGTATATGGCAAAATTGGTGTGAAAGTTTGGATTTGCAAAGGTGATATTTTGCCGAAGAAGGACCAACAAATCAACCAACGCCTTAAGAAAAGCAAATAAGCGGAGATTTCTATATGTTAATGCCAAGTCGTGTAAAATATCGAAAACCTCATCGAGGGCGAATGCGTGGTAAAGCGCATCGTGGTTGCAATGTTGACTTTGGTGATTTCGGTCTCAAGTCTCTAGAGTGTGGTTGGGTTACAAATCGTCAGATTGAGGCCGCGCGTATCGCACTAACGCGACACATTAAACGTGGCGGGCGCGTTTGGATTCGCATTTTTCCTCAAAAAGCTTTAACGGTTAAACCTGCTGAAACCCGAATGGGAAAAGGTAAAGGTGCGCCGGAGCATTGGGTTGCGGTGGTTAAGCCCGGTTGTGTTATGTTTGAAATTGAAGGTGTTACTAAGGAATTGGCACATGAGGCACTTTCTTTAGCAGCAACCAAGCTTCCGGTGCGGACGAAGATTGTTGTTCGTGAAGATTATATAGGAGAGAAGGAATGAAAGCCGATAAGATGCGTGAGCTGTCTCAAGAAGAGCTTATAAATGAAGCTGACGATTTAGAGCAGGAGCTTTTCAATTTACGAATGAGCAAAGTTGTTAGCCATATTGAAAATCCTATGCGTATTCGTCAACTCAGACGGACGATTGCTCGTGCCAAAACGATTTTAAATGAATATCGTTTGGGAATTGTGAAGAAATAAGAAGTGTATCTCGCTAATAATAAAATTAAAGAGGTTATATAAGCATGGAAAGAGGACGCCGTAAAGCTCGTGAGGGTGTCGTTGTTAGCGACAAGATGGAAAAAACTGTAGTTGTCCGCGTAGAGCGCTTAATGATGCATCCTTTATACAGCCGAGTTGTTCGTCGTTATGCTAAATTTAAGGCGCACGACGAAAAAAACGAATGCAAAGTCGGCGACACCGTTCGGATCATGGAAACTCGTCCGCTGAGTAAGACAAAACGGTGGCGAGTAACTCAAATTTTAACAAGTGCCGCTAGCAAGTAGGGAATTCAAATGATTCAAGAAGAAACAAGTTTAATTATTGCGGATAATTCAGGTGCACGTCGCGCGAAGTGTATTCGGGTTTTGGGTAGCACAAATCGTCGCTATGCAACTTTAGGTGATATTATTGTTGTTGCAATTAAGGATGCGCTTCCAGGGGGGGCTGTCAAAAAGGGCGAGGTTGCGAAAGCAGTTATTGTTCGTACCCGTAAAGAGGTTCGTCGTCCTGACGGTTCATATATCCGATTTGATGAAAACGCCGCTGTTTTAATTACCGATTCTAAAGAGCCTCGCGGCACTCGTATCTTTGGGCCGGTTGCCCGAGAGCTTAGAGAGAAGAAGTTTATGAAAATTGTTTCACTGGCACCTGAAGTACTTTGAGCGAGGCTACTAAAATGCATATAAAAAAGGGTGATCAAGTTATTGTAATAGCCGGCAATGATAAAGGGACAAAAGGACGTGTTCTTAAAGTTTTTCGCAAAGAGCGGCGTATTGTTGTTGAAAATGTTGCATTTGCAAAGCGTGCGACACGCCCTAATCCCAGCAAGGGTCAGCAAGGTGGTTTAGTGGAAAAAGAACTGCCTATTCATATTTCAAATGTTATGCTAATAGATCCCAAAAGCGGGGAACCAACGCGCATTTCTTTGCAGTGTCTTGCTGATGGGAAAAAAATGAGGATTAGTAAAAAATCTGGTGAAGAGATTCCTGTCACTAAATAAGCAAAAGGTTTACTTATGAGTCGAATGCTTGATCATTATAAAAAAGTTGTTGTACCTCAAATGCAGAAAAAATTTGGGTACAAAAATACCATGCAGGTACCAAAGCTCGAAAAAATTGTGCTGAATGCTGGTGTAGGTGATGCAACGCAGAACAGTAAAGTTCTGGATTCATTCATTTTGGATGTCACCCTGATTGCAGGTCAAAAACCGTTGGTTACTCGGGCAAAGAAGTCAATCGCATCTTTTAAGTTGCGACAGAATATGCCTATTGGCTGTATGGTAACTATGCGCCGCAAGAACATGTATTTTTTCTTTGATCGCTTGGTTAATATTGCAATTCCACGTATTCGGGACTTTCAAGGTGTCTCTCGGAAATCTTTTGATGGCCGTGGGAATTATACGTTAGGCGTGAGAGAGCAAATCATCTTTCCGGAAATTGATTATGATAAAGTTGACCGTCTGCGTGGCTTTAATGTAACAATTGTCACAACGGCCAAAACTGATGAAGAGGCCCAAGAATTTTTATCTCTAATGGGTGTTCCTTTCCGAAAAACAAAATAATTCAAGGATGGATTTGGTCTTATGGCAAAGAAGTGTCTGATCATTAAACAAAAGCGGAAGCCTAAATTTAAAGTGCGCAAGTATAACAGATGTCGGCGTTGTGGGCGTCCACGGGCTTTTTATCGTAAGTTTGGCTTATGTCGTATTTGCCTACGTGAGCTAGCTTTGCAAGGGCAAATTCCTGGTGTTGTAAAAGCAAGTTGGTAATAAATTTTTTGGAGGCGATTTAAAGATGGCCATGACCGACCCGGTTGCTTCGATGTTAACCAAAATTCGGAATGCCTGCCGTGCCAAGCACGCTAAGGTTGATATTCCCCATTCTCAGGTTAAAGAGAGAATAGTAGAAGTTTTGCTCAAGGAAAACTATGTTGCCAATAGCAAAATAATTGAGCATGGCAATAAAAAAACAATTCGTGTATACCTGCGCTATCTTGAAGATGATTGTAGTGTAATTAGCGGTGTTGAGCGAATTAGTAGGCCCGGTTTGCGTAAATATGTAACTGTTCAGGAAATTCCGCGTGTTCTAGGTGGTTTGGGTATTGCGATTATTTCGACTCCTAAGGGAGTTATGACGGATAAAAAAGCTCGTCTAAACAAGGTGGGCGGTGAAGTCCTTTGCAGCGTTTGGTGATTTTAACTCATCGACTTTCAACAAGTTGAGGTTTATTGTGTCACGGATTGGAAAAAAAGCAATCATTATTCCAAGTAATGTTGATGCGAAAATTGATTCCAGCAAAAATATTGTTTCAATCAAAGGACCAAAAGGTAATTTAGCATTAGCTCTTGGTTCTGTAATTAAAGCAAAGGTTGAAAATAATGAGCTGAGTCTTTTGACGGAGAGCAATACACTTGAGGCACGTGCTTTGCATGGTTTACAACGCAGCTTGCTTGCTAACATGGTTGAAGGTGTAGTTAAGGGCTATCAGAAAAAGCTTTTAATCAATGGTGTGGGATATAAGGCCGAGTTAAAAGGTACCAAATTATCGATGGCACTTGGATTTTCACATATCATTGAGTTAGAGCAGCCGGATGGGATTGTTTTTAAACTGGAAAATCCACAGACACTTTTGATTAGCGGGATAGATAAAGAGTTAGTTGGACAGATTGCCGCCAAAATACGTGGATTTAAGCCAGCAGAGCCTTATAATGGCAAGGGTGTCCAATACTCGACTGAGAAAGTGCGGCGCAAAGCGGGTAAAACTGGTAAGTAAGTAAATTTTTGTACATATAACCTGCGCTTGGGCGTATGTTCTTTTCAGCTTGCAAAACTGGTAAGCAAGCAAATTTTTATAAGGATTTATACACATGAAGGATCGAATTTTAGACCGGACTCGGCGGCGCAATAAACGAAGATTGCGGATTCGGAAGAAAATTTCCGGAACTACAGAACGGCTTCGCCTATCGGTTTTTAGAAGCAATAAATATATTTATGGCCAGCTAATTAATGATGTTGATGGTAAGACTTTACTGAGCCTTTCCGATTGTGATGCTTCAATTCAAGAATATCTTAAGCCGGAAATGAAGGGAAAAGTTGCCCGAAGTTTCGCTTGCGGGAAAGCCTTAGCGAAGCTTGCGTTGGATAAAGGAATTACACTGATTAGTTTTGATCGTGGCGGACATATATTTCATGGACGGATTAAAGCTTTTGCAGAGGGTGCACGTGAAGGTGGTTTGAAATTTTAAAGTTGCGGGCTTATGTAAGGGAGAGATTTTGTGGAAAAAGAACGAGAAAGCCACGGCTACGAAAAAACTGATTTAATTGATAAAGTAATTCAAATAAATCGTGTTGCTAAAGTTGTAAAAGGCGGTCGCCGTTTCCATTTTAACGCACTTGTTGCAGTAGGTGATGGAATGGGGCGTGTTGGTATCGGATTGGGTAAGTCAAATGAGGTTTCCGATGCAATTCGAAAAGGCAATGAGGCTGCTAAAAAGAATATGTTTAAAGTTGTGTTGATAAACAATACGATACCTCATGAGATCATTGGTCATTCAGGTGCGGGTAAAATTTTAATGAAGCCTGCATCGTTGGGTACCGGCGTGATTGCTGGAGGGGCTGCGCGAGCGGTTCTTGAAGTCGCTGGAATACAAAATATTTTAACTAAATCTTTAGGTTCAACCAACGCTCACCAATTAGTCAATGCTGTTATTAAAGGGCTGAAGGGTCTGCGTAGTCCTGAAGAGATTGCACGTCTTCGGGGTCGCACTGTTGCCGAGCTTTACACCGGGAGATATTAAAAATGCCGCAGAAAATAAAGGTTACCCAGATTCGGAGTGGTATTGGCCGAATCCAGCGTCAGAAAGATACATTACGTTCATTAGGATTGCGTCGTTTACATCAAACGGTTGTAAAAAGCGATACTCCCCACATTCGGGGTATGGTTGAATCGATAAGGCACTTGGTCCAATTTGAGTTTATTGAGGAGTAAATAATGGAACTCTCGTCTTTAGAAAAAATTAATGGAAATAAACAGACTCCGAAGCGATTGGGGCGGGGGCCTGGCTCTGGTCTTGGTAAGACTTCTGGAAAAGGACATAAGGGGCAGCGTGCTCGTACCGGCGGAAAAATTCCTGCTTGGTTTGAGGGTGGACAAATGCCTTTGCAAAGACGCATCCCTAAGTTTGGTTTCAACAATATCTTCAAAAAAATTTTCCAGATTGTCAATTTAAAGGAACTGCAAGAGATTGAGGCTAATGAAATTACACCGGACGTGCTGTATAAAACACGTTTAGTGCGAAAAAAAAATATTCCTGTAAAAATTTTAGGAGACGGTGATCTCAATAAAAGATTAGTTGTTAAAGCGCATGCCTTTAGTAAAACGGCCCGCGAAAAGATTGAGAAAGTCGGCGGGGTGGCGGAGGTAATTGCGTGAATAATAGTTTGCAAAATATTTTTAACATTCCCGAACTACGCCGTCGGATTCTATTCACTGTCGGGCTTTTAATTGTTTATCGTATTGGTGGACATATCCCGGTTCCAGGAATTGACGGACAGGCTTTAGCGGCATTTTTTGCTCAAGCTAGTGGTACGTTATTCGGATTATATGATCTATTTGCAGGTGGCAATCTAAGCAATGCAACAATTTTTGCTTTGGGTATTATGCCCTATATTAGTGCTTCGATTATTTTGCAGTTATTAGGTGCCGTTATCCCCTATTTTGAGAAGTTGCAAAAAGAAGGCGATGAAGGGCGTAAAAAAATAACACAGTATACTCGATACGGCACCGTGTTTCTTTCAGTTGTGCAGGGTGCTGGTGTAAGTGTTTGGTTGGTGAATATGGGTTTTGTTCCAGACCCAACATTTCTACATCATGTGCTTGTTGTGCTGACCCTTACTGCGGGAACGACTTTTGTGATGTGGTTGGGTGAACAAATTACTGAGCATGGAATTGGGAATGGTATTTCATTATTAATTTTTATAGGCATTGTGGCTGCAGCGCCCCAAGGTATTATTAATACTGTGCGTGCAGTTCAAGCGGGTACTCTTAATATTTTTGAGGTTCTATTTCTAGGCGTTTTAATGGCTGGGATTACAGCTTCGATTGTGTTAATTACGCAAGCTCAGCGTCGAATTTTAGTCCAATATCCTCAGCGGGTTAAAGGGCGTAAAATGTTTCGTGGGCAAAGTACTCATATTCCTTTACGTATAAATGCTGCGGGTGTTATTCCGATTATTTTTGCTCAATCTTTAATTATGCTTCCAGGAACTGCTGCTGCCTTTTTTAACAATCCTGACAGCATTTTAGGTGGAGTTGCTGAGGTTATTGTTAATTTGTTTTCTCCGAGCCATTGGTTTTATGGTTTAGTTTATGGTTCACTCATCGTTTTTTTCACTTATTTTTACACGGCAATTATTTTTAATCCTGTGGATGTAGCGGATAATTTGAAGAAATATGGGGGCTATGTGCCGGGTGTTCGTCCCGGTAAAAAAACAGCTGAGTATATTGACCGAATTCTTACTCGTGTTACATTACCGGGGGCTGTGTTTTTGGCAATGATTGCTATCATTCCTTACTGGTTCATGTATGGCATGGATGCACCTTTTTATTTTGGCGGAACAGGATTATTGATTGTTGTTGGTGTTGCATTAGATACTTTACAGCAGGTCGAATCGCATCTTATTATGCGCCACTATGACGGTCTGATGAAATCCGGTCGAATACGTGGTCGCCGTTAATCTTCAAAGCTTAAAAGAGCGCTATGTCAAAAAAAGAGCAGACAATTAAGGTTGAGGGAACCGTTATAGAAGCATTACCGAACGCAATGTTTCGTGTTGAATTGCAAAATGGGCATAAGGTGTTGGGTCATGTGGCTGGTAAAATGCGAATGAATTTTATTAAAATTTTACCAGGCGATAAAGTATCCCTTGAGCTATCGCCTTACGATTTGACTAAGGGACGCATTACCTATCGGCATAAATAATGTAAGCTTTGGATTTTAATAGATTGGAAGGTTTAAAATGAAAGTTCGTGCATCGGTAAAAAAAGTTTGTGAACATTGTCGTATTATAAAGAGACGTGGGGTTGTGCGTGTTATTTGCAAGCGTAACCCCCGTCACAAGCAACGTCAGGGATAAAACTCGTTAGACGAAGGAGGGTTCTGCGTGGCTCGTATTGCAGGTGTTGATTTACCTCGGGAAAAAAGAATTGAGATTGGCCTAACTTATATATTTGGCATTGGTGTGGCTACATCACGGAAAATTCTTAAAGAGAGTAATATTTCGTTGGATGTGAGGGTAAAAAATCTCACAGATGCTCAGATATCTAAACTCCGTGAAGTAATTGATGCAAAATGTAAAGTCGAAGGTGCGCTAAGAACAGACATCTCAATGAGCATAAAGCGTTTAATGGATATTGGCTGTTATCGTGGTCTACGCCATCGTCGCGGTCTGCCTGTGCGTGGTCAGCGGACTCATACTAATGCACGAACACGCAAGGGTCCTCGTCGTACTGTCGGCGCAAAGAAAAAGGAGAGCTAATTAATGACGGCCCAACCTAAGAAAAAGAAGGTCAGAAAAAAAGTCAAACGTGTTGACATTAAAGGCGTTGCATATATTCAATCCTCGTTTAACAATATTATTGTTACGATAACCGATTTGGATGGGAATGTAGTAGCTTGGTCAACCGCCGGTAAGATCGGATTCAAGGGTTCGAAAAAAAGCACTCCTTTTGCAGCGCAATTGGCTGCAGAGAATGCAGCTAAAGAAGTTATTAGTCTTGGTATGCAAAAAGTTGAAGTGCGAATTAAAGGACCGGGTTCCGGACGTGAATCGGCAATTCGTTCATTACAGGCCACTGGATTAGAAATTACAGCTATTCGTGATGTTACACCTATTCCGCACAATGGTTGTCGTCCCCCCAAAAGAAGACGTGTCTAACGCAAGGAGCTTTTAATAATATGTCTCGGTATACAGGTGCTGTTTGTAAGTTGTGCCGTCGTGAAGCAACGAAGTTGTTTTTAAAAGGTAAGCGTTGCTACACGGATAAATGTGCTATTGAAAGAAAAGCGTATCCTCCCGGCCAACACGGACAATCCCGGGGTCGGAAGGTTTCACCGTATGGAATACAATTGCGCGAGAAGCAGAAAGCCAAACGTATTTATGGCATTTTTGAAAAGCAATTTCGCAATTATTTTGAATTGGCGACCCGGAAAAAGGGCATTACCGGTGAAAATCTTTTGCAGTTTTTAGAGAGACGGTTGGACAATTTAGTATACCGCCTTGGCTTTGCGCCTTCACGAAAGGCTGCTCGTCAGTTGGTTCGCCATCGTCATTTGACTGTTAATGGTCAAGTTGTTGATGTGCCGAGTTTTTTGGTTCGTCCTGGAGAGGTTATCCAGATTCGTGAAGGTAGCCGCAATATTGAGTTAATTAAAACTTCGCTTCAGCAGCGTGGACGTAAAGATCAGTTGAGTTGGATAAGCTTAGAGAAGGAAAATTTTTCAGGCAGGTTGTTAGAAATTCCAACTCGTGAAAACATCCCAACCGTCTTGGAAGAGCACTTAATTGTTGAGTTGTACTCAAAGTAGTGTTTGAATTTGCAGGTTGGTTTGCTTTCAAATTGATCAACAGGTTCTATTCTGTTTTGGATAAGGAGTATTATTGCATGAAGTGGAAAAGTCCATTGATGCCGGAGGGTGTCATTATAGATTCAGCAACTGCAACTAAGGAATATGGAAAATTTACAATTCAGCCTTTGGAGCGGGGTTATGGATTAACAATTGGAACAGCTTTGCGTCGGATGTTGCTTTCGTCGATTCAAGGTGTTGCAATTAGTTGGATCAAAATAGAGTCGGTTTTGCATGAGTTTTCCTATGTACAAGGCGTAAAAGAAGATACTACGGAGATAATTTTAAATCTAAAAGAAATTGTTTTAAAATCAACATCTAAAGACGATACTTACGTATTGCATCTTGACAAGACAGGGCCAGGCGTTGCTAAAGCGGGTGATATTATGTTTCCGCTTGGGATAGAGGTTTTAAATCCGGATGCCCCTATTGCGACATTAGATGAAAACGGGCGATTAAAGATGGAGATGGGTGTTTCAAGCGGTCGGGGTTATGTTGCTGCTGAGCAGGGTAAGGAAGCTAAGATTATTGGGGTAATTCCAATTGACGCATTTTTTAGTCCTGTTCGTAGAGTAAACTTTACAATTAGTAGTACGCGTATTGGACAGCGGACAGATTTTGACCAGCTTAACATTGAAGTTTGGACTAATGGCAGTATTACACCGGAAGATGCACTAGCGCATGCTGCAAAAGTTTTGAAAGATCATCTTCTTCAATTTATTAAAATTGAGGAAGACTACGAAGAAGATAAGAAGCAGGAAGTGGATGAGGAAAAAGAGCGTATTCGTACTCAATTGCGTCGTAGTGTGGATGAGCTAGAATTGTCAGTTCGATCTAGTAACTGCTTACAGGCTGCTAATATTCGCAGCTTGGGTGATTTGGTTCAACGCACTGAAAGCGAAATGCTTAAATACCGTAATTTTGGACGGAAGTCCTTGAGTGAAATTGGCAAGATTTTAGAAGAATTGAATCTTTCTTTTGGCATGAATTTGAATGAATATTTTACTGATGACGAGTTAAGAGAGTTTAATCTCAAGTCATGAGTTGATATACTGTTGAGAATTTAAGTAGGAGCTTAATATGCGTCATCAAGTACATGGAAGGAAACTGGGAAGAACTGCCAGTCATCGTCGGGCTTTGCTTCGTAATTTGGTAACTTCTTTATTAAAACATGAGGCGATTAAAACGACTTTGGCTAAAGCCAAAGAAACGCGCCGATTTGCCGAGAAAATGATCACATTGGGGAAACGTGGTGATTTGCATGCACGGCGTACGTCCTTGAGATTTATTATGGAAAAAGATGTAGTAGCTGTTCTTTTTAATGAAATTGCGCCACGGTTTGCTACTCGGAATGGTGGTTATACTCGGATTATAAAATTGGGACCCCGTAAAGGTGATGGCGCTGAAATGGCAATTATTGAGCTGGTTGAGCGTCGTGAAAAGCTCTCGGAAGTTGCTCCAAATGCAGTCGCAGTTGATGAGACAGAAAAATTGGCTGTGGTAGAAGGTGCTTCACATTAGATTTCACTTTTTGAATTTAAAAAGGCAACAGTTTGTGGGATACTGTTGCCTTTTTTGTTTGTATATTGTCAACTTTGATGTCTGGCTAAAGGTGATGCAAAAATGCCAAATTTAATTGAATTTTTTGATGCTCTTACGGAAGATAGCGCATGCGGCTTTGGTGAGAAAGCTAAAGGACTGGTAAAGTTGTACAATTTGGGGTTAGCTGTACCGATCGGATTCTGCATTCATCGTGAAGCTTATGGACATTATATCAAGGCGAACGGTATTTATGATAAGATTGTGGATTATGAAAAAGCGCTTAAAAACCCTAATGGCTTAAGTGAATCTGAGGATGTTGGTGATACTGTGCGCAGTTTAATTTATGAAACTGCTTTGCAAGCGCATTTGCTGGAGCAGATCAGTGGTGCATATGATTCGTTAAAGTCACGGATGGGTCGTCATAGCTCAGTTGCAGTTAGATCTTCAATGATCTTGTTATCCGATCACAAATTGCAATATGAAGTTGAGACATTTCTTAACATTACGGATAAGGATGCACTTATTCAGGCAGTGAAAGGTTGCTGGGCCTCTCTGTGGAAGGATTGGGCTGTTTCACGACGTGAGGAAACCGGGCTATCGCATCTGGATGTTGAGATGGGCGTGGTTGTGCAAGAGCTAATTAATGCGGAGTGCTCAGGAGTACTTTATACGAGTAATCCGGTTAGTGGAAGTACTGATGAAATTGTTATTGATGCTTGTTGGGGATTGGGAGAGGGCGCTAGTCAAGGCCGTGCTGATACAGACAATTTTGTGATTAATAAGCAATCAAGGATAGTGGTTGAGAATATTGTTGAGAAAGCTCTTATTGTTGTTCCAAGTGAAAAAGGAAGTGGGACAATGGAAAGTGCTGTTCCGGCAGAAAGACGCAAGAGTTGTTCACTAAGCGCGAATCAAATTCAAGGGCTAATCGAGTTGGCGTTACGTGTTGATCGTATGATTGGGCCAATGCAGAAAGTCGAATGGGCCTGGCAAAAAGGACGTGTGTTTATTTTGCAAATCACGTCCGCTACATAATATTTGTATGATTCAAATGGTTCTCATGTGAGAGAACTAACTCACGGCAAGCAGAATTAGGCCGCAAATCTTGGTATTATTTTTCAGCTTGAAAACAGAAGTTTTAAAATTTTTGCCCAGTGCCATTTATGCTTTATCGCCCCGTTATGGTTGAACTTGCATCGGATTTTCCTTGCAACCCCTCGTATTGCCGCATAAATTATTGATGTGCTCACGTAGTGTTAGTAATCCAATTTAAAAAGTTTGGGTATGATAGCGCGTTATCCTGAGTGTAATCGATGGGTGAATCTATATTTTGAATCCTTTTTGTACTAGTCAACGACCTTTAGAACACTTTTTGTCGGTGTCATTCCGGTATGTTTTTAACCGGAATCTTCTTTCAGGCAAACAAGATGCCGGATAGAAACATTCCGGCATGACAAGTGTGTGAAATGTTGTTGACTAGTACAATTTTGAATCCTTTTGCAAAAATAAAATGTATTAGCTTATGCATTTATGGCATGTCTTCATTTGGTTTTTTGACCGATGCAGTTAAATTTATAAAACAGGTAATTTATGAGTGCTCCTACTGATTTTTCGCTGGCGAATGAGAGTCTAAAACAACAAGTCCTGATTTTGCAAAAAGAAATTTCCCGCATGCGAGAGGAGCTTAAGCAGGCCAAGACCGAGCGTGATCGTCATCTGGAAACATTAGCCGAGTCAGAACGAATTTATCGCACGATATACGATACGACACTAGCCTTGGCAAATGAAGATAATGTGGATGACGTGCTGCGGATTATTGCCGACCGGGCTACAGAGTTACTAGAATCTTCCGATTGTGCGGTTTATCTTATTGACAATCGTAGCCACATTTTAATTCCAATTTACTCTAATAATTACAAAGACCAAGAGCAAATTCTCAAGCACTATTTGCGTCTTGGCGAAGGTCTTAGCGGACGTGTCGCGCAGACGGGCATTCCGGCCTATATTAATTACGACGATGACTTCGACTATTCATCGCATATTCCCGATACTGATTCCGGGGAAGATTCTTTTCAATCTCTTATTTCCGCGCCTATTTTTGATAGCCGCGGTGTGGCGGGTGTGATCACAATCAGCAAGGATTATGCAAAGTTTGATGATGACGACATTGTCAAGCTGACGATTTTTGCCAGCAAGGCTGAAATTGCTATGAATCGGGCTAACAGCGTTCAACAGTTGCGTCAATCGGAAAAGGAACTGAAGGAAGCCAATGCCGCTAAAGATAAGTTTATGTCGATTATTTCTCACGATCTTAAAAACCCACTGACCGGAATTATTGGCTTTACAGAAATGCTCAAGTATTCTTTGGTCGATACAAGCAAAGACGATTTGGTAGTTATTATCAGTGATTTACACGATTCCGCCGAAAAAACGTATCAGCTTCTATCAAATCTGTTGGATTGGTCCCGTCTGCAGCGTGGTAAGATGGATTATCAACCTTCGTTGTTGGACACGGATTATATTATTCAGAATAATTTGGCACTGCATCAGGCAACGGCCAAGCAGAAAAATATTACCCTGAAGGCTAAGGTTGGCGAAGGCAGTTTTGTTCAGGCCGATTTAAATATGATCGATACGGTTGTGCGAAATTTGATCGCGAACGCAATAAAATTCACCCCCGCTGGCGGCTCAATTACGGTTACTTCTGACATTAATCAAGAGAATATTCAGGTTACTGTGACGGATTCCGGCATTGGTATGAGCGCAAGCGATCTAAAAAAACTGTTTCGTATTGATGAAAAATTCCAAAATCCCGGTACAAATAATGAAAAAGGTACCGGCTTGGGTCTGATTTTGTGCAAGGAACTGGTCGAGATGAACCGCGGTCGGATTTGGGTAGAAAGCGAAGTCGGACGTGGCACTTCCTTCCATTTTACTTTGCCAAAAGTCGATCTTTCTTAAAGAATGTCCTCTTTAAAAGCCTGGTTACAGGCATCCCGCCCGCCCGCTCTCGTCAATATTGCCTTACCGCTGCTTCTGGGTCAGACCATTGCTCGGATGTTTCAGCCCAAGACAGATTGGTTGGTTTTTGCTCTGCTGTTTGGTTACGGCCTGTTTATGCAATTTTTCATTGTTTTTATGAACGACTATGCGGACGCCGATGCCGACGCGATCAATCGGGATTATACTATTTTTTCTGGCGGATCACGGGTATTGCCGGAAGGCCTTCTTTCGCCATTTGACTTACGGCAGGCCGGGTTGGTTGCAGGAATATTGGCGTTGGTTGTATGCGGCTGTATCGCTGGAATCTATGGGCGGTTGTGGCTCATTCCAATGGCGTTTTGCGGTTGTGGCTTGTTGTGGGCATACAGTTTTCCGCCACTATGCTTAAACTACCGGGGTGGCGGCGAGATTTTGCAGGGAATCGGCTGCGGCATTGTGTTACCCATGATCGGGTTTTACGCGCAAATCGGGCGGTTATATCCAACAAATTTCAGCATTTTTATTGTGGCCTATTTCCTATTGCAAACAGCCGGTTCTATCGCCACAGCTTTGCCGGATTTTCGGGCGGATCGTTTGGCAGGGAAGCGCACGTTACCTGCTTTGCTTGGCCCGGTCAAGGCCGCGCTGATTTGCCAGGGACTGTGCAGTTTAGCCATTTATTTAACCTATGATTATGGAGCCGTTTTTGGCCACTTCCAGATAAACTTTTGGCAGACATCCCGTGATTTTCTCTTGATTGTAACGACTCTTGTTTTTTTGATCAGCACCTTTTTAATTTTATTGCTAAACGTATCAGGGAAGTTTTTGCAGTTCTATACAGCTGGCGTCTTGCTGTTGTCTGTTTTGTATGTGATCCGAGTTGTCTATATCTTTATGGTAATGGTATAATCAGATCAGAAAATTTTTAAGCGGTGGATTTCTGCTTTCAAATTCCGACGAGCAGGCGCTTCATATTGAATAAGCATCCGCTCGGTGTGATAAAGGTGTGGACGATTCAAAAACGCTTGCAGAACTTTTTTTCGCTTTTGACGATAGACAAGACCGGGCACCCAACCATATTCCTTGCGAATCGCTGCCGCGTATGCTTCGTAATTTGCAGTATCCGCGCCTAAAATGGCCAAGTCTGCATCCAGCAAAATGGCTGCGTCCGGTACGTCTGGCAGGAGCTCGTGTGTTTTTGTTGCCAGAATCAGCTGCTCAACCCGACGGATCAATGCGGGATTCAAATGTTGCATCGCAAGTACATTTTGTGTGTATTCTGCGCTGCGCTCCTCGTTATCTTTGGCCTGAGGGTTGTAAATGATGTCATGAAACCAGGCCGCCAGCCGCAGCTCCCAACAACCTGTATTACCGTCAGTCAGCCACTCGATACTATTCAGGACTTGGCTGATATGGTGCAGGTTGTGATAATGCCGACAAGGGTCGGTATATTTTTGGACTAATTCCTCATAAATTACGATGGCAACTGTTTCTGGGATTCCTAATTCATTTGCCAGGTGCTGCCATTTTTGGCGTAGCGACTCCATATTATTCTCCAATTTTAACTATAAAACGCGAAGGACAAAAAAAAGGTTGCGTCTGTCAAAAGCGTGGCTTATTTTGATTCAATCTACAAGCTGCTGACTCCCGCCAGCCAAAGCAATCTATACTTAAGCGGACAAAGGCTTTGCTTTTGTCGTTTCTGAAATGTGGGCGAGAAAATTGCCGGACTATCAGTGGATTTTCTCCGATGCATTCAGATTTCAAACTTAACCTGTCTAAAGTTTCTTTATTTTTAAATTTCCCATTATCTTTTAAATTTTGCAAGTACTTCCGGAGGTTTTTTTAATGCGTTTAAAAATGATTGCTATTTTTGGAATTATCTGGTACGGATTAATTTCGTTGGCGTCTGCGGAATCCGGCACAGCTCTTTTGCAATTTCTCAAACTTGGCGCGGGCGCCCGTCCGGCTGGCATGGGCGATGCTTTTGTGGGCATGCGCGATAGCGGTGCGGGCGGGCTTTACTGGAATCCTGCTTTGGCCGGTTATGCCGAAAAGACGGAGGTCATGTTTAGCTATGCAAATTGGTTTATGGATACGAGCCACAACTATTTTGGTGGTGTCCGAAAATTCGGCAAATACAATGTTGGGCTAAACGTGGTCTATTTTGACGGCGGGGACTTTGAGTGGCGTGATGACAAGCCTTCCGAGACGCCGCAAGGCACGTTTTCTGCGAATGATTTGGCAATTGGTTTGACTGTGGCCCGGCGGGTAACCAACGATATTTCATTTGGTTTAACCGCCAAATATTTGTTTGAAAAAATCCAGGCCGAAGAAGCAAAGGGTTATGCTGTGGATCTGGGTCTGCTCTATGAACCGATTATTGACAAGCTGGCAATCGGTTTTTCCATTTCTAATATTGGCCCTAAAATGAAGTTCATTGCCGATGAATTCGAGTTGCCCATGGTTGTTCGCGCCGGCTTTACTTATCCTCTTAATCGGTTTACTGTAATGGCTGTTGATTTTAACAAGGCTTCCGACACTGGCTTGCGTTTGCAGACGGGTTTGGAACTAAGTATTCGCCATATTTTGACCGTGCGCGCCGGTTATAAAGTTAATCATGATACAGAGGATTTTACTGCGGGGAGCGGCATTGCTTTTAAAAATTATCGAATTGATTACGCCTTTGTGCCACATTCCGATAATTTAGGCGATGTACATTATTTTGCTATCGGCATTAAGTTTTAGTTGGTGTACTTGATCCTGAATTGTTCATCAGATCATCGTACCTCAAAAGTCCAATCTTTGATTTTTGAGCAAAAAAAAACTAACTGCAGAGTTCCGCCAAGTTTTTCTCTGCGAAACTTCGCGCCACACTTTGCGAAACTTTACGGTTAGCCATTTGGTTCCGGTTTGTCCTGGTTAGGTCTTTGCGTGAGAGTTGAGCGGGCTTTACCAATGGTTTTTCGTAGCGCAATCTCAATAATTCCGGAACTTTTAATATCATTATAAAACGGGAGTATACAAAAACCGATACCCAAAACGGTTATAAAAATGCGAACTGATATAGAGACATTCGCAAAATTATAGGGCAGTGTAATTGATTGTGAGATGGATGTAAGACCGGTTATGAGTAATATTATTAAAAACGAGAACTTCCAGCGGTTTGGCACAAAAAAAAGTCGATTAGAAATGATTAATTTAAATATACAGCCAATCAAGCTTGAAATTGTGGTTGCAACTCCGGCGCCAATAATCCCAAATGATGGGACAAGTGCGTAGTTTAAGCCAATATTTATCCCACCGGAAATGACAAAAACGACCATGTCCCAATACGTTTTTTTCTGGATCAGTGGGCCAGGCGCAAAATATCCGCCTAAATAATAGAGGATTGAGCTGCACAGTATCCAGGGGATGTACACGCCAATATTATCGTAGGCACTATGCGCACTAAATAATTTGATGACGGGGGCGCCCCATAGTCCGGCGATAATTATCGATACCAGGCCAAGCGCTGAGAACCCGCTAAAAAAATAGGCATAACGCGAAGGCGCCCAAGATTCTCGAAATGTAGCCAGGATATAAGGAGCCCAGGCAAAAAAAAACCGGATACCGCAGTATCAAATACACTAGCTATTGTACCAGCCACGGAAAAAACACCGACTTCGTTCATCGATGTAAAGCCTGCTAAAAAAACACGGTCAACAAATCGAGTGGAAAATGCAAACACGTTGAGACCCAATAACGGCAAAGAATAAGCAATAAGTTCGCGCATTTTGCTCTTCGAAATTTGTGAAAGACGTATGTAGTTTCCGACCGTTGAAATTGCCAAAACACCGGTAGCAATGACAATACAACCGGTAAAGGTAAGGATTGCCTGACTTCGCCATTCCCAAAAAATTAAACCGATCACGGTAATAATGCCACCGATGCCTGCTTGTAAAATTGTAATTTGCAAATAATATTGTGACCGAAATGTCCATTTTAAAAGGCTCATCCCTACATAACGAATGCCTTCAGCCACGGTGGACAAAGCAACAACGGCAACAAAAGCCCACACCTTATCAACTTCCTTAAAGATTTTTGGGACAATAGGGGCGGATACAAAAATCAACACAACCATCACAGCCATTCCTATTGCGCTGATGAAAAAGGAAGATGAAAGATAAGCCTGTTTTTCCTGCTCATCCTTTGCGTCAATAAAAAATCGAGGCAGTCCGTCAGAGGCAACCGACAATAAACCAACGACCGACAAAAAGGCGGCAATTGTCAGAACCAGTTGAAAATATCCGTATTCTGCCGGGCTAAAGTAGGCGATCGTCAACGGGGCAATAGCCAACTTAATGATTCGGGAAACCCAATTGGCTGCTGAGTAAAAGAAGGTATCTTTAAAGAGGGTGGTTTTAGGCGTCATTTTTTGTCGGGGGGTGTGCCAATTCAAGGAGTTGTCGAATGAGAAACGGCTTGTCGGATAATTGCAGGGCTTCTACACCGCCGCTGTCAATCACCGCTTTTACCAAAACTTGCAGCCGTTCTTTGGAAAGCCCGCCACCATAGCAATAGGCCAACCGTGAGGGATGGTATATCCATTCTAATGGAATATCACCTGAGATAATTTGCAAAAACTTTTTGGCTACACATTTTGCTTCCCAATTGGTTTCGACAAAATCTTGTGCCTTTTGCCCTAACTCCAACCGAAAAGTGGTATCCGTAATCATGCGTTCAATTGCGACTTCTATTTCTTCGGGTAGACAATATAAGGACGGCGGGATAAACGGCAGTTCAAAATCCTGTTCAATCTGTCTTACATAGTAGCCTCCCACAACCGCCGGTTTGCCAAAAAAAGCCGCTTCCGTGGCAAACCCTGCTAAGGGGGTGTCGCTATATAATTGGTCAACAACAAAATCACACCTCGTTAATTCTTCCAAAACAATTGCATGTGATTTGCCGGTAATCTCAATAAATTCAATAGAATACCCTTTTTCTTTCAGATTTTCTTTCAGACTTGAAATCGCTTTGCGAATATGATCGGAACCTTTTGCTTCGGGATGTGACGGCGCATGTAAAATTCGAATTGTACCGTGAGCTGTTGGCATATTATTAGTGCTTGTTACTTTATCTTTAATAAAGGGAATTCCTATTGCAAGGGCAAGTATAAACGGACGCTCATGAAACACCGCTTGAGGCGGATGTTGAAGAATAAAATCGGCATAAGATTCAATTTTACAAATACGCTTTTTTGTCTTCTTAGCTAATAAAACACACGCTTCAATACTTCTACCGGAGTTTGAAGCCATCAAGACCCCATCTAAGTACGGCGGACGGGAGTCACTCCCATGAAAAACATATACAATTTTTTTCCGCAGAAATCGTAGTAAGGGCAGTTCATAGTAGCGAAAGAACGTTGTTCCAAAACTATATATAAACACATCGTGTGTACATAGCAGCCAACTCATAACTACAATTCGCAGAATAAACTCACAAATCCATAATGCGCCTTGAGGCAAAATGCCGGATGATTTCCGAATGGCGTCCATACGCTTCCATGAAGCGTGTTCCAACAATTTAACAATCTTAGGTTGTCGGCGCACTTCGGCATATTTATGCTGTGAGTTAAATAAATTTATGTAGGTAACCTGATGCCCTAAATCTTGAAAACCTTGAGCCAGATTTGTGTAATAACCCGCTATTTCATACAGACCGAGAAAAATGCGCATAATATCGGTACGATTAGCCTACATTAATTAACGATTTTAACGATTTAAATTTTTAAGCTTTTTTTGTATTTCTAAAAATTCCGACAACGGTTTGGCGGGCGAACCTGTCCATGTCTCGCCTGCCGGCACATTTTTCGTAACCACTGCGCCTAACCCTACTGTCGATTTTGCTCCAATTATTAAACCGTCTCGTAATGCAGCGCTTGGCGCAATCCAGCTAAAATCTTCTATAATAGTACTGCCGCCAATCATGGCATGTGCAATTACAGTCGCATGTTGTCCAATCGTGACATTATGAGCGATATGAACCAGATTGTCGATTTTTGCGCCTTTACGGATGATCGTATTGCCAAGAGTTCCACGGTCAATACACGTATTTGCGCCTATTTCAACGTCTTCCTCAATGAGAACCCCACCGATGTGCGGAAACTTTTCAAATTCTCCCTTCTCATTACGAGTGTAGCCAAATCCATCTGCGCCAATAACAGTTCCAGCATGAATAATTACATGCTTTCTGATCGTGACATTATCGTAAATATAACAATGGCCATAAATAACACTGTCCTGGTCTATTTCGGATTTTCCAATAAAAGTAAAAGGACCAATATATGTTTCAGGGTGGACATGAGCCTCAGGATGGATGTACGCCGTTGGATGGATTCCATATAACGGTTTTTGGCTAAACAGAGCGTCTACAATTCTAATAAAACATAGCTTTGGATTTTCAACAATAATAAACAATTTGTTTTGTCGCAGAACCTCGCTTAGATGAATACTGTTGTCACAGATAATAATGTCGGCTCGTGTTTTTTCCAAAAGCTCTTGTTTATCTTTCCTTGTCGGATTAATCCAGACTATGGTATCGGATTCGGCTTCAAGAATTGGTTTTGCATTTGTAAAAAATCTATTCTCATAATTTCCTACAACTTGATAGGAGACATTACTAAGAAGTTTCTGTATATCTTCGAGCAAAAAATGCTTCATAATTATATCTTCCTTTCGTCTTCCCAGTCAATAATTAGTCGTTCAGCAGCTTTAAGAGTGCTGTCATAATACTGCCAATTACGCAAGGCCCGTTGTTGAATGCAACGTTCGATTCGTTCCTTTGGTGACATTGTATTTTCTTGCCACCACTCCGGATGCGTCAAAACTTGAAGGTGTGAATCCTCTGCTTTTTCTAACACATCGTAAAGTCGTCGATGTCGCCAATAACCATTTGAATCCGAGCAATAACCCACTTCTTTTTGAAAATAATCGGCATAAGTATTAATTAAGCCGCCATAACTCCACTGCCGATAATTGTCCAGTAAAAACGGCGTCGGATTGTGAAAAGAAAACACTTTTATCTCAACATCGAAAAAATCTTCCAACATGCGCCGATCTTGTATTAAATACTTTTCAAGGTCTGATTCACTTTGAATTACTCTATCTTCGCTATCAAGATGAAGACCGATGGAATGGCCCAATTTAATGATCGCTCTGATTTTTTTGCAGTTTCGTTCTCAAAAACATTGTAAAAAACGCTCTGAAGATGAAGAAAATATGTTGCGGGAACATCTTCGGAAGCTTCAATTTCGGCCAATCTTTGCGCACGTTGGGGAGAGAAATCAATGTCGTGTCGCCAAAGAATAAAACGCTCGGACTTATTGAAAGATAAATAGCTTCTAAATGTATACTTTGATTTAGCAAGTTTCAACAGTTCCCTATAATGAGCTGTTGTAAAATCAGAAAAATGATAGCGCACTGCGTTTTTATTTATGGTCATATTAGTTAATTTCCCCTATAGATTGAAAGCTCAATAGATTGACCTCTGTCCAGTCTATTTTTGTAGCAGCCTTTAAAACAGAGCCAAGCACCCAAATTTTGAACGTCCTAAAATTTTAGCGATGTGAAGCTATACCTGTCTTATTTTTTTAAAGCGTGCACTGTGCTCAATTTTGTCAACAATAAATATCTTAACCGGGACTTTAAATTTTTCCAGCTTATGGGCGCAGTGCTTTTTTATTGTTAAGATAAGCTTTTTTTCATCATCAATTTTTATTTTTGTACAGACTTTGGCGCAAACAATATTTCCAATAATGGGGTTCTTTTCGGCATAGACTTGGGACTCGATAACTTCATCCAATTCCTGAATAACACTTTCAATTTCGGCGGGGTACACTTTCTCTCCGCCGACATTTATAATTTCCGATTGCCGCCCAAGTACTCTAATATACTCGCCGTCGATCTCAACCACATCATTTGTGTTAAACCAGCCATCCGCAGTAAAGGGGCTTGGGGCATTCAAGTAACCTAACATTGTAGATTCTGATTTAATTTGAAGAATACCATCAATTATACGAGTCAGATAACCTTCCCCACCTACTTTGATAAAAAGGGAGTTGTTATTTTTTGTGTCTGTTCTTAAGACGCCAACTTCGATTAAACCATAGGTCTGCTTTAACTTTACAGTAGGGAAAATAGTATTCATTTTATCCAACGTCGCTTGCGTCATGGGCTCGGTACCATATGAAATTATTTTTAAACTGCTTAATGAGTAGTTTTCATATGCTTTGCTAATAATCAAAAGATTTAAAAAAGTTGGTGAGGCTGGCAACAGCTCAATTTTGTAATTTTCAATCATCTTACAAATATTTTCCGGGGAGCGATCCTCCAGCGTAATCACAACACCGCCATTGGATAGGGTATGAAACATTGTATTAAGACCGCCCCAGTGATCAAAAAGTAAGAAATTTAAAGTTTTTAACGACTCTCGCGCAGTTTTAAATTTTTTTAATAGCGCAGAAAAATCGTGGAGCGCAGCTTTTGGCTTTCCTGAAGTTCCAGACGTAAAAAGAACCAAACCGGGCAAATCGTTTTTTTTAAGCTGCAGGTAAAGTGGGTGGTTACTGTTTTTTCCCAGATGTACAAGATTATCCATATCCTTTTCGTTAAAGCAAATAAGGAAATCTAACATTGCTATTTCATATTTCTGCTTATTGGTATATTTTTGGGAATAGCTTAAAGGTACTACAATACATTTTTGCTCAATTAGCGCAAAAAGGGCAGCAATTGAATTAGGTGAGAAGTCACCTTCCAACCCAACAGCACTGCCAGTAGATATTTTATGCTTCACTAAGTACTGTCGCCAAAAGCGAATTTTTTTAGACAGGTATGCATAGTTGAAAACATTGTCACGCCAAATGATGGCATCGCGTTTGGAAAACACTTCAAATTTTTGGAGAAAAAAATCAATGTGCATTAGCGGATTCCGTTAAAATTCGATCAGCATCGTCGCATATGACATACCGACTCCAAATCCAGATAACAGCACTTTATCACCGTCGGATATTTTGCCAAGGTCAATGGCGTCTTTTAGAGCGATTGGAATAGAGGCTGAAACGGTATTTCCTATTTCGGCAATATTAACAAATACTCTATCTCTATCTATTTTTAATAATTTAACGAGTGAGTCTAGGGTAAATTTACTAGCTTGATGAAATATAAATAAATTAATATCAGAAAAAGTAAGCTTATTACGCATTAATATGTTTTGTATCTGTGTCGGTACTACAGAGTTTATAAATGCCCAAACGCCGATTCCATCCATATAAATGTCTTTTTGGGATCTGGTGTTACCTTTTTCATCGGCCCCTTCAGTTGTTGTCATAGCAGAATTCGGCAACCGACATCCACCAGCCGGGATGAAAAACTTTCTAAAGTTCTTCCCCGATGTTGCCAGGTCTATATCGATAATTCCTGTCTTGCTTTCAGACTTTTCAACAGTTGTTATTGAGGCGCCGTCACCAAACAAGACGCGTGTTGAGCGATCTCTTTTATTTATGAATTTAGAGTAGGTATCTGCATTAATAAGCACAATTTTTCGGCTCAGGCCTGACTTGATGAAACCGTGAGCCATGGCTAAACCATACACATAGCCGGAGCATGCCAAATTAAAGTCATACGCAAAAACGGTATCGGGCAGGTTAAGATAATCATGCAGCAAGCATGAATTGGGTGGCATGATATAATCGGGCGATTGTGTGCAATAGATAACACCGTCCGTGTTCTTAAAGTAGAAAGGATTTTTTGCTAATACTTTGTCGCACAGGCGTTTACTAAGATCAAACGCCGTTTCATTTTGATTGGCAATGTGCCGTTTTAGAACACCTGTTTTCGCCTCAACGGCCTCCATGTTCCAATCTGGATTTTCCCTTTTGAGGTCATCATTGGTAACAATACTTTCCGGTAAAAAATATTCAATTGCGTTCAGAACAGTCCCCATTAAGTATCTCGTTCAACTTTGGGTTATGAGCATATTCATTTCTAAGGATTGACGATTCACCATGACCTGGGTATAGGACTGTATCTGCCGGTATTAAAGCCAGCTTTTTTAGTGTTTGGATCATTGTTTGTCTCGAAGCTCCGGGTAAATCAAGTCTGCCCAAATTATTTTTTAAAATCGTATCGCCGGTAAATAAGCAGTTTTCAATCAAAAGAGATACGCCTCCTGGTGTATGTCCCGGCGACTCTATAATCGTAATACGGATTTCGCCAAATTGGAGTGGGCTATCTTCATTTAAATCCTCATCTATATGAGGTATCTCAATTATGTGTTGCCCACCAAACAGCTTTCTATGTAAGTTAGTATACTTAAGTACGTTAGCATCTTTTTTGTTAAGATAAAAGGGTACCTTTAACGATTTTTTTAGCAGTGATACTGCCCCAATATGATCGTGATGGCCATGTGTGTTAAGGATTGCGGATACTTTTAAATCATTTTTTTTTACAAAATCAACAATTTTATCGAAATCATCCCCAGGATCTATAATAACGGAAATACGGTTTTCATCATACACGATATAGCAATTCACAAACCAAGGCCCGGTAATAATGCTGTGTATGTAAATCATCTCATGCCCCACCTAGATAAATAATCTGTCCGGTAATAGCAGCACTTTCATTTTTAATTAACCAGTCAATGGTGTTGCTAACATCTTCCATTTTGCCATGAGTCTTGATTGCATTTTGTGCCAACACTTTTTCAAGGGCTTTTTGATCAACAGCATTCATCATATCGGTTGAAATTGCTGCAGGAGCAATAACATTACATGTTATTCCATAATTAGATACTTCTTTTGCTAACACCCGTGTGAACGAAATAATAGCAGCTTTTGACGCTGTATAGATAGACTCACCGACAACTTCATGCCGTACGGCCATTGACGCAAAATTAATGATTCGCCCAAATGAAGCCGTCATCATTACTTTAACGGATTCGCGGCACATCAAAAAGGTGCCTAACACATTGGTTTCAATAGTCTTTTGAGCTGTTTCGTACGGGACCAATAATACAGGAGCAATCATAAGGTTAACACCGGCATTGTTAATTAATATGTCAAGCCGTTTATATTTTTTTCTAATTGCCGATAAGAGTTTTTTAACTTCAATCTCATTTGTAATATCAACGCAAAAATGCTCATAACCTTCTGGCGCAAAATCGACGGCGCCCCGACTACATCCAACTACGCCATATCCTTGTTGGATATAATATTCTGCCAGATAGCGCCCAATTCCTTTGCTTGCTCCAGTGATTAGAACAATTTTTTGCATCTAATCGTTACTCCCCAGAATCATTTGAATGTAGCTTGCTAAAGATTCGACACTTTTAAAAGGGCTTTGTGTCTGTGATAATGCTTTTTCATCGGCCAGCGAAATTTGAGCATCCAGCAACTCATCAATTTTCGCCTCAACAGCAACAATAATGTTTATTAAACCCAGCGAATCCAAAACACCACCGTCTCCATAAAGCTTTGTTTGGGGTGCTTTTTCAATAGGGCGATCATCAGGAAACTGGCTATTAAAATCATCGATGGCACTGTAGATTGCTGCAATAATTTTTTCTTTCATTTAAGCTACTCCTTTTGGCTTATTCAAAATTCTCTAAATTAAAATTGAGCTTTGAAGTAATTCCATTGCTCCGTAATTTCCGCGGGCACGTTAGTTTTATCAATAAATCTGATTGGATTACCAAAAGCGATGGCTCCGGGAGGGATATCTTTATTAACAACGCTTCCCATACCGATCATTGCCCCAGGGCCTATTTCAACATACTCGGCTATTGAACTGTTTGTGCCAATAAAACTAAAAGAACCAATTTTGACATTTGTTGTTGTTGCAACATGCGAGGTAATAATCGCCCCTTTGCCAATAATATTTCGGGCGCCAATGATGGAGTTGGCAACAATTAATGCAAAGGAGTCGATATTTGTATTATTGAACACAACGGTACCTGTATGAATAATGGATCCATACCCAATTTTACTGGAACGGTATATTTTTGCGGCCGGGTGTATGAGGCTTGCAAAGCGTTGTTCCGGCAGTTTTAATCGATGCAGGATATGGTATCGTTGGATGCGCGTTTTGTAAGAGCCGATTCCAAGAACAAACGAAATATCAGTTGAAAATTTCGCAGCATTGTGTAAAGGACCTTTTATGGCAACGCCTTCAACTTCTTTGTTGTGCAAGGCTTCATTATCATCCAAAATTCCAATCACTTCAAATTTAGGACCATTTTGGTTAATATCGGAGATAAGCTCACTTATTTCTGGGTAAGCAGTTGCACCAAAAACGATAAGTTGTTTAATGGACATTAGCAATTTCTCTACCATATAAGTTAATAAGGAATGTCGATAAAATAAGTTTGGGTTTTGGTGTCATTGCGAGGAGCGTTTTTTGCGACGAAGCAATCTCAACCCGCATGGGGATTGCTTCGCAAAAGCGGCTCGCAATGACCGTCAGTGGGAAAACCCAAAGTTATTAATTTGATGTTCCTAAGTTAAGAAAACGATACAACCAATATAGCCAAAAATCAAAGCATTTAACCTGTACTTGGATGAAAGTCCGTAGCCACCACTCAAAGTATAAAAACGACCAGATCAGCAAGCGGCGATTTGTCTCTGCCCGGAAAAATGATCATTCATCAAGGCATGACCGGTTTCAGGTTGGATTATAGTTCATATATCCGGCCCATTTGTCAAACAAAAAGATGTCAGTTCATATCATCCCATTAACGTTTTAAGTTTATTAGCAATAAAATGGGTATCCTCCGCTTGAATATGTGCCCCCATCGGCAACGCCAATCCCGATCGGTATGCCCGACAGGCATTCGGAAAGTCGTCGGGGCGGAAACCATATTTATCGCGGTAATAAGTCAAGCAGTGCAGCGCCTGTGCCCCCAGATTCGTCTCCACGCCCCCCGCTTTTAAATCTTGAATCAACTTGGCTCGGTCAATTCGCTCCGGCAATAAAATATGATAAGTTTGATAAGTCATCTTCCGATTGGCAAAATGGCCTGGTAGCCGGATCCATTTTATTCCGCTCAATGCCCGGTCGTACTCCGCCGCTAGTTTGATCCGATACGCCAAGAGCTCATCAAATTCGGCTAACTGCCCGATACCTAAGGCCGCCTGAAACTCGGTCAGGCGATAATTGAGCCCGGCATGGTGAAAATCAACGCCGCTTTCTTGAGATTCTATGCCATGATTACGCAGACTACGCAAAAGACTTGCCAGTCGACCATCCTGCGTAACAATAAGACCGCCCTCGCCCGTCGTAAGTGCTTTGCGCGGATGAAAGCTAAAACAACCAATGCAACCAAAAGTCCCAACCTTTTGTCCGTCAAATTCGGTGCCGAAAGCACAGGCCGCATCTTCGATGATCTCGATATTTCGCGCCGTTGCAATTGCCATAAGATGTTGCATATCCGCCGACTGTCCAAACTCATGAACGACCATAATCGCTTTGGTTTTCGACGTAATTGCGGCTTCCACCTGTCGGGTATCTAAGCAGTAATCTTCTATATTGATGTCCACAAAAATCGGCTTTGCACCGACAATCTCCACAGCATTTGCCGTGGCCGGAAAAGTGAGCGCCGGAACAATCACCTCGTCGCCGAGCTTAATATTAAGCGCAAGCAGGGCCAAATGAAGTGCCGCCGTTCCGTTGCTGACCAGGACAGCATGTTTAGCGTCCAAGTACTTACACAGCATCATTTCAAAACGCTGAACGGTTTCGCCTTGAATCAGATTGCCGGAGCGGATAATCTGCGCCATCTGTTCAATAGCGCTTTCCGGTATATAGGGTTTAGCTAATCTGAGCATGTTTAAGCCACTCGGCTGTTTGTAGAATGCCTTCGTCCAAATCAATCTTCGCTTTAAAGCCTAAGGTATGGTAAGCCTTTTCGACCGATGGAATCCGTAGTTCAATTTCGGCGGTAAGCGCGGGTTTAAAGATAATTTTTGATTTGGACTCTAACACCCGACAAATCGTCTGCGCTAAACCATAGGTTGTTATTACGGCTCGGGCGTTGCCGATATTGAACGACTCGCCAACGGCCTTAGGATCTTCGACGCAACGCTTTAAGCAATCTACAAAATCGTCCACAAAACACCATGCCCGAATCTGATTGCCGTCACCATAAATCTCTAAATTTTGATTCTTGAGAGCACGATTAATAAATATCTGAATTGCGCCCTCGCCGGTCTGGCCTGGCCCGTAAACATTAAATGGACGAACAAAAGTTACGGGCAACCCGAATTCTCTATGATAGGCCATTCCCAAATGTTCGCCTGCCAATTTGCTGACGGCGTATGTCCAGCGGGCTTCTCCTGCGCTGCCAGAGACGGTTTCGCTATTTTCGGTGGGTTTAAATGCCATGCTGCCAAAAACTTCGGATGTTGAGAAGTCTACGATCCGATCTTTAATTTGATGACGCCATGCGGCCTCCAGCATATTAGCCGTACCAATCAAATTAACGCGCATTGTTTTTGTAGGACTTTTGATGACGGTATCAATTCCGGCAATAGCCGCGGCATGAACAACAATATCTGCACCGGCCATACTTTCAAAAAGCTTCTCGTATTCTAATACATCCCCACGAATAACCTTGATGTTTTTATGCTGCGCGTATGGACTTCTCGTCAGTGTATCTCGATAAAAATTGTCGTAAACAACAATTTGATTGCTTTCCACATATTCGGCGATAAGACGGTTTGCGATAAAACCAGCGCCGCCTGTTATAAAGATAACTTTGCTATTGAGCATACTAAAGAAGACTCCTCATTTTGTAATTATGCACCCGTACAAGATAGGCTTTGTGGCTAAAAAATTACTCCCACACCACCAGCATTTTTTCCGATGCAAACCGGGTTTTCAAATTCTCATACTCTGCTTCATTTAATACAAGCGTGCGAATTTTTCGAGCAATTAAACCTTCGGCCTTTATCCTCACCCGTTCAAGCTCTTTCTGATTGATAAAATCGCCAACCAAAACAAGATCGATCAAGCCACTGTCGCGGCCAACGGCGTAATCGCCGGTGATAAACGCCATTCTCAAATCACCCAAATTATGCAAAACGGTTGTAATAACCTGATCGACGCCGGACGACTTCAGAACAATGCTGCGGATTTCCTCAAAAAGCGGGTGGCCGACATTTGCCCGGTAAATTTTTTGACGGCCTTCGCTGGCAGCGTTCAAAATTTTGGCCTGTTCCAGCTTGTTCAATTCAAGGCGCACCGCGTTGGTCGATTCACCAAATTCCCGGGCCAGCTCGCGCAGATAGCCGCTCATTTTTGGATTGATAAAGAACTTAAGCAGAAGCTTAATACGTGTTTGCGATGTAATTAATGATTCAATCATATTAACCAATAAGTGAGTAAATTTTTTACTCACTTAGGGTACAAAATTTTCATATTATGTCAAGAAAATTTTTGTCCGCTACGCAAATTTTTAGCTGCTAAAACTAAATCAACGTCAGGCTGGTTTGAGGTGGGGTCGTAATCTGCGGGCCTTTCTCAGGATGGATATAAACGTTGATTTCACTACGAATGCCAAGTTCGGGTAAATAAATACCGGGTTCGATGGAAAAAAGGGTGCGCGGCAGAATTTCGCGCTCATCATACGTCTCAAAGTTATCCATATGCGCGCCGTCTCCATGATCTTTTTCATGGATGTTGTGGCCGGTGCTGTGGATAAAATATTTGCCATAGCCGGCATCTGTAATAACTTTGCGCGTGGCATCATCGACTTCATAGCCACAAATCGGCATATTGCCAACAAAGGCTTTCTGCACAATTCGAACTCCGGCATCGCGGGCGTCGCGAACGATTTTCCAAATATTTTCGACTAACGATGGAACAGATTTGCCGGTGTAGACCATCCAGGTAATGTCGGCATAAATCGTACTGCGCTGGTCGAGTTTGGCCCAGATATCCAATAAAACCAAATCATCACGGGATATGGCGGTACTGCCGTCTTCAGTCGGCTCATAGTGGGGGTTGCTGGCATTTTTGTTGACGGCAATAATCGGTAAAAAGCTGGTGATGAGCCCATATTCAATAAAACGGTCGGCAATAAACTCGCGGACCATCCACTCTGTAACCACGCTTTGTTTTTCCAGATTTGTTTGGATAAACCGAATTGCGTCGTCTTTGGCTTTGTAGACACTTTCAACGGCTTTAAGATGGCTTTCATACTGAGCGGCATTCAGCGTAGCCTGGAAAAACTGCACTAAATGTGCCGAGCTGACTACATTTACCCCCATTTGCTGCACTAACTCCAAGGTGCCGGCATCTACGCGCGATACGTATGGAATCGCACAGTTGGGTGAATATTCCATCGCGATTCTTGTACGGCTTTTTAAAATTTTGCTTAAACCTTCCCACAGCCCTTTCCAGGTTTGATATATATAGTGAATACCCGGCTGATTTGCAAATAAATGCTGTTCGATAACCGGGATAATCCATTGTACTTCGCCCTCTGCCGGAATGAAGCAGTACCAGCGGCGCGTGCTCATACCTTTTATGCCGGTTACACTGAGGGCAATTGGATTTGTGCCTTGAAAATCGTACATCAACCAACCATCTAATTTTGCTTCTTTTAAGTGTTGTTGAATGGCTTTTACGTCCATGTGAGTTGCTCCGTAAGATTAAAATTTAATTTAAGTAAGTAGTCTTGACAATGTTAACATAACGTAAAGCTTTCAACGTGGCATTTGCGAAGAGCGCAGTAAAGTCCAAGCACTACGCCGTTCCAAGCGACGAATTTGAAGTGCGGTCATTCAGCAGGAATCTTCTTGAAATTTTGCAACGGCGCTAACTTGCGGGAAGATTCCTTCGGAATGACAGTACTTCAAACCCAAAATTTGTCGCTTGGAAAGAAGTTAAGATGCGTGAGTTAATCCCCATTTTATATCGCACGCCAAGCCTTTTGTGCTTCGGAACTTAAAATAACATTGTCGGGGTCGATTGAACAATAATATTTTAAATCAAAATTAAATTATATGTAGGCACGGGTAAAGTCAAGAAGTAAGTCGAGCATGTTTATTTTTTGTACCGAGAGTATGATTTGTTGGAAATTTTGAAACAAAAACCTTGACGCAATGTATATTGGCGTATAAATTATTAGCACTCTCACTAAGTGAGTGCTAATAATTTTGGCTTTAAAATTTTAGTTCTCGTGTTGTTTTTCATGTTTTAACTTTTAACCAAAGGAGCAATTTTATGGACATCAAACCATTAGCGGATCGCGTTATTATTAAGGCGATGTCGGATGAGCAAAAGACTACCGGCGGTATCATCATTCCGGATACGGCCAAAGAGAAGCCCAGTAAGGGCGAAATCGTTGCCGTCGGACCGGGCAAAGTTACCGATGACGGCAAGCGCATTGCAGTCGAAGTCAAAGTTGGCGACAAGGTCCTGTTCGGTAAATATGCCGGGACAGAGTTTGAGTATAACGGCCAAAAGTACTTGATCATGCGCGACAACGAAATCTACGCAATTATCTAATCACTGAAAATAGCGTTTGCGAAAGGTGCGAGAGGCGCAATTAGAAATGCTTTCATTTGCGGTTGCATTTCCGCAGTGTTCGCAGACACAACTAACAACTTAAGGAGGAATTTCCTATGGCAAAATTATTGGAATATGGATCCGATGCTCGTACATCCATTAAGGCGGGCGTTGATAAATTAGCGAATGCGGTCAAAGTCACGCTTGGACCAAAAGGTCGCAACGTGGTTATTGACAAGAAGTTCGGCTCACCGACCATTACCAAAGACGGCGTTACCGTGGCCAAAGAAGTAGATTTGGAAGACCCGTTTGAAAATATGGGCGCGCATTTAGTTAAAGAAGTCGCTTCCAAGACCAGCGATATTGCCGGTGATGGCACCACGACGGCTACAATTTTGGCGCAGGCCATTTTTAGCGAAGGTCTGAAGAATGTGACCGCCGGTGCGAATCCGATGAGCTTGAAGCGCGGCATCGACAAAGCCGTGGAAGCGGTTGTGGCCGAGTTAAAGAAGATGTCCACGCCGACCAAGGGTCGCACGGAAATCTCGCAAGTGGCCGCTATTTCCGCTAATAACGACAGCATCATTGGCAATTTGATTGCCGACGCTATGGAAAAAGTAGGCAAAGACGGTGTCATTACTGTGGAAGAAGCCCGCAGCATGGAAACCACGCTGGATGTGGTGGAAGGCATGCAGTTTGACCGCGGCTATCTGTCGCCGTATTTTGTTACCAACCCCGAGAGCATGATCTGTGAGTTGGAAGACCCGCATATCTTGATTCACGATAAGAAGATCAGCAACATGAAGGATCTGTTGCCGACACTGGAAAAGATCGCTCAAATGGGCAATCCGCTGTTGATTATCGCTGAGGATGTGGATGGAGAAGCGCTGGCGACTCTGGTTGTCAACAAGCTGCGTGGCACGCTAAAAGTGGCCGCCGTCAAGGCCCCCGGTTTTGGCGATCGTCGCAAGGCCATGTTGGAAGACATTGCCATTTTGACCAAGGGTCGTGTGATTTGCGATGAAGTCGGTCTGAAGCTGGAAAACGTGGTTATGGGCGATCTCGGCCATGCCCGCAAAGTTCGCTTAGACAAAGACAACACGACCATTATCGAAGGTCAGGGTGATGGCGCTTCCATTAAAGGCCGCGTGGATCAAATCCGCCAGCAGGCCGAGGCCTCTACGTCCGACTATGATCGCGAGAAGCTGCAAGAGCGTCTGGCCAAACTGGCCGGCGGCGTGGCCCGCGTGAATGTCGGCGCGGCGACCGAAACGGAAATGAAGGAAAAGAAAGCCCGCGTGGAAGATGCTTTGCACGCTACCCGCGCTGCGGTTGAGGAAGGCATTGTGCCTGGCGGCGGCGTGGCCTATATTCGCTGCCTGCATGTGTTAGATAGTGTCAAGACCGCCGATCAGGACGAAAAAATTGGCGTCGGCATCATCCGCCGCGCTTTGGAAGCCCCGATTCGCCAGATTGTCAACAACGCCGGCGAAGAAGGTTCCGTGGTCGTCCAGCGTGTCAAGACCGAAAAGGGCAACTTTGGCTTTAATGCCGCGACCTGCGAATACGAAGACCTGGTCAAGTCCGGCGTTATCGACCCGACCAAAGTCTCGCGCATTGCGCTGCAAAATGCGGCCAGCATCAGCGGCTTGATGATTACGACCGAATGCACCATCGTCGAGAAGCCCGAAGAAAAGTCCAAGATGCCGATGCCCGGTGGCGGTGGCGGCGGTGGCATGGGCGACATGTACTAAAAATAGCAATGCTACTGTGCTTTGTAAAAAAGCCTCCTGTCTTTGTGACGGGAGGCTTTTTTATTGCTGCATAGATTGGCATCTGTCGTTTGAAGCTCAACAATCACAGATTCCAGTTTTTCCTTGAAATAAAAGGTTTTAATGATTATTATAAACTCAGCTTGTCACGTTTGAATTCTGACTTCATGTCGGCGAAAGGGCATCCTTTCTTAGAACGCCGGCGGGCATCGGCACTTTTTTGCTATTCTGGAGAACGCGGCTATGAGTCATACCCTGACGATCCCCATTCCCATTTCGTTTATCAACGCCGACGACCGCTCGTGGGGGCGTCGCGTCGTGTCGCGGTTGGTGATGACCCCGGCCTTTTGGCTGTTTCAAAAATGGGAATTTCATTTCTTACGCAGTCAATTTGAACGGGCTTTGCAGAAAAAACAGCCGTCAAACATGCGCGAAATGGGACTTTTGGCGACGCAACTTTACGAATCGTATCAGCGGGCTGTTCAAGAAGCCGCGCCGCAGGTAGCCTCTTTTTGGGAACGGCGCGTGATTCAGGATATGGACAATTTCAACGCCGACCTGCTTTGGTATATAGAATGTTTTGATGATCTTCTTGATCCGGAACCCATCCTTATCGCGATGAAAAATCGTTTGACGGAAACCGTCGTCAATGGAAATTAAACAGACAAGTTCCTTTCAAAACGACCTCAAAAAAATAGTTAAAAAACATCATTTAGGCGACGACTTTTACCAGCGTCTTTGTCAGGAAATCCTGGCTGCGCCGTTGGCCAACGCCATTCTTTTACGCGAAGAAAGCGGCGTCAAATTCCTCAAACGCCGCCTCGTCAATCCCGCCAAAGGCCGGGGCAAAAGTCACGGTTTCAGACTCTACTACACCTACACCATCATCGAATCGGTCATCCACTTGTGCATGTTGGTTGATGTATCCGAAAAAATTAAAGAAATGCCCACAGATCAGTATATTCGGCTGATGAAAGACCGCTTTAACGTCAATCCTTGATGCTTCATGCGGACAGGTTTCATTTTCCCCTGCCTTTTTTGATCAAAACACCGCCACGCCGGTTTGGATGCAAATTTAAACGTGCCCAATGCGCCGGCTAACTGTTGAATTTCATCTTCGGGTCAGGACTTGGAAGGTTATTACGCAAATCGGGCAGCGTTCGACCCCAGCGGGGTCAAATGTTTATAGCAAAAGTTATCCCAATTTTTAATTGAGCTAAACCGCGTAGCGGTGTCAGGCCGCGCCGCTGCAAATGGCGATTGAAGCGCTACATCGTGTGCGCCTTCGGACAAAAAAACGGTTTTGTGTCGCTTAAGGGCATGAACTGGCGGCGACTACAGTTTTTCCCCATGCCAAAGTTTGAAAATCGTGTTAAAATGGGAATCGCAGTGCTCAAGTCGAACATTGTGATAAAGGGCGCAGGCAGCAATCAGAATATCGGTTGCGGGTATCGTCTGGTCATGCCGGCGGCACAGTTTAGCCACATCGTAGGCCATCTGCCATACGCCGTCGGTTATTGCCAGATTTGTAACTGCATGCTCCAGTTCGGTTAACTTCTGTTTTTCGTAATCCCCGCGGGCCCCGTTCCATAATTCCAAGCGAATCATTTCGCACCAGGCGGCTTCATCATCCAGCATCAATTGACGAACACGCTCACGAACGTCCTCGCGCCCTTTGCGTCGCAGCGCTTCAATCCAACTGGTCGTATCAATCAAAACGCTCATGCTTGTTCCTGGCGCAAGCGGCGCAATTCGTCCGGGGTGATAAACTCTTTAAAAGTTCCCAACGCGCCGGTCAACTCACGCAAGCGCTGCCGCCGATTAAAATCTTTGAGGGCATGAATGACGGCGGCGCGTTTGCTCTTTTCGCCGCTGTAACGCAAGACTTGCTGAATCTCGTCTTCGGGTAATTCTAAAACCATTCGCATATTTTTATCCTCCTTCATCCGCGAAATACGTTCACTCACTGAGAATATATAACCGCATGATCAAGCGATTGTCAAGGCGATTTCCGCTATTTCCCCACGCTATCCGCCGGCGCGCCCAGCAGCGCCCGCGCTTTGGCAAAATCCGGGTGGCTGATGCCGGCGTCTTCCAGCGTTTTGATGTCCTCCAGAAATGCTTTGCTAAACGGCTCCTGATCATACAACTGATCTTTGTACTCTCGATACAGCTTTTCGGCACCGGCGTAGTCGTTGTTGAGTAAACAGGCCAACGGCAAATATCTATAAATGGTACGATAAGTAGCGTCGGCTTGTTGGCCGATTTGCAAGGCTCGCAGCGCCGGTGCGGCTTGATTCTCTTTGAGCAAATACCAGGCAAAGTTCGTGCATTGAAAAGCAACATCGTAATTCCGCAGTGGGTCGTTAGCCACTTGTTGAGCTAAACGCTCGTATTCATCCAACGTGCGGTTTAAGGATTGGGCCGGGTCATACCCAACCTTGCGAAGGTTATCCTGGTTACGAAGGTCAATGTCTTCAGGATCGGCGGACCCGGCCGAGGTAACCTTCGCAAGGTTAAGGGCCAGGCGATTGAGTTTTTGATATGCTTGGTAGAGCTGCCCGGGCGGATAGGGCGCGGTATAGCGGCCATCGAGCAGACGATCAAACAGCGTCTGCGCCTGCTGAAAATGCGTCTGCTGCGCAGTGAGTTCCAACGCGGCCTCGGCCTGATCCAGATAAAACTTGGCCGCCGCCAATAGCGCCACCGGATCGTCCGAATGTTGAATTTCGTCCGCGGAAAGCAGGTCGTATTGGAGGCGTTGAGACACGCTGAGTGGTTCATATTGATTTTGTTGTTGAAACTCCGCCAACGGCGGTTTGAGCGGCCGCAGCCGGGCGGTTTTGTCCGCCGAGCCACTCAGGATATATTGACCGTCCGGGGAAAAGGCGACGGCACTGACAGAGCCGCTATGATCGCGATAGAGCAGGATTTCATGGCCTTGCAAATCCCACACCCGGGTGGTAAAGTCAGCGGCCCCGGTCAGCACATATTTTCCATCCGGGGAAAAGGCCACCCCAAAAAGACCGTCCTCATGGCCCTTAAATACCACCCATTGGCGGCCTTGCAAATCCCACAACCGCGCCGTGCGATCGCGTGAGCCGGTTAAAATAGATTGACCATCCGGGGAAAAGGCAATGGAATGAACGCCATCTTCATGCCCTTTCAGGAGGGTGACCAATTCACCCGTCACCCGCCAGAGACGAACGGTTTTATCTGTGGAGGCCGTCAATAACCGGTTACCGTTTGGCGAGAATGCCACAGCATAAATCAGACCGGAATGGCCTTCAAATTGCCGAATGCATTGACCCGTCCGATTCCACAAACGGGCAATTCTATCCGCTGAACCGGTCAAAATCAGTTGACCATCCGGGGAGAATGCTGCGCCATACACAGCCGATGGATGGCTAAAAGTTTGTAGCAGCCGGCCTTGAAGGTCCCACAGCCGCGCGGTTTTATCCCTTGAACCGGTCAGAATCGTTTGGCCATCGGGCGAAAAGGCTACCGATGAGACAAGGCTTTCATGGCCGGTCAACGTCTGCAACAGTTGACCCGAACGATCCCACAGCCGCGCGGTTTTATCATCAGAACCGGTGAGTATCATCGCCCCATCCGGGGAAAAGGTTGCAGCGCGGAGAGCAGCCTCATGCCCCGTAAAAACGACGACCGGCGCTGCCGGCAACGGCCATAAGCGGATAGTCCCATCAAGAGATGCGGTTAAAAGGGACATCCCGTCCGGTGAAAAATCAATTGAGTTAATGCTTTTTTGGCTATCGTGACCTTTTAAGCAGGCCAGTCGGTCGCCACTTAAATTCCATAAAAATGTCTTTCCTGCTGAGGCCGTGGCGATGTATTTCCCATCGGGTGAAAAAACGCCCTTGAAAACAGGCTCATCAATTGAGATGGCCCGGATAAACCGCCCGGAGCGATCCCACAGCCGCGCGGTTTTATCCAATGAACCGGTCAGAATCGTTTGGCCATCGGGCGAAAAGGCTACCGATGAGACAATATCTTCATGGCCGGTCAACGTCTGCAACAGTTGACCCGAACGATCCCACCGCCGCGCGGTTTTATCCCCTGAACCGGTCAGAATCGTTTGGCCATCGGGCGAAAAGGCAACTGACCAGACAGCTTCTTTATGGCCGGTCAACGTCTGCAGCAACTGACCCGAACGATCCCACAGCCGCGCGGTTTTATCCCCTGAACCGGTCAGAATCGTTTGGCCATCGGGCGAAAAGGCAACTGACCAGACAGCTTCTTTATGGCCGGTCAACGTCTGCAGCAACTGACCCGAACGATCCCACAGCCGCGCGGTTTGATCCAATGAACCGGTCAGAATCGTTTGGCCATCGGGCGAAAAGGCAACTCGCCAGACATAACTTTCATGGCCGGTCAACGTCTGCAACAGTTGACCTGAACGATCCCACAGCCGCGCTGTTTGATCCCATGAACTGGCCAGAATCGTTTGGCCATCGGGCGAAAAGACGGCGCAGTAGATTTCACTTTCCTGACGGGCAACAATCCGGGAAAGGATATGGTTGGTGTAAATATCGCGCTGCACTTGAGCCGTCATTTCATTGGGATGCAAAATCATGGCTGCTTCGGTCAAGCGTAAAACCGTAGTCGGATCTTTAGTCATGAGCTTTTCCGCATGAAATGTCAAATTATTTGCGCGCGCTTCAGCTAATGCTTTCTCCAATTTCCGGGTATATTCAATCTCTTTACGCGTGGCTGCCAATAAGGCCTCATTGCTGCGCCGGATAAACAACTTTTGCAGTTCATTAGGCACGGGCTGCTTAGTATTCTGCAAGGCCTGCCTTAGCCAGTTTTGCGCAGCGTCAAACTCGCCACCGCGCAAAAGAATTTCATCTCGCCCTTTCACAGCGGCAAGATCTTCAAAATTGCTCAGAGCCGCATCCCCTATCCATTCTTTAGCCCGATGCAACAGTTTAGTATGTTGTGCCACATGCTCCCGATCCGTATCCAGCGTGCGGATCAACTCGCTAAAAGCGGCATGGTAATCCGTCACTTTGGGCCGGAAGTCAATCCACTGCACCGCGGCTAAAGCCGGGTGCAATTCCGTTGGGTCAACTTCTTCGTACAGCACGGTCAAAAAGCGCTTGTTCAGGCTGCGGGCATAGTCCGTCTCGCCGGCGCAATAGGGCGAGCGCACGGACTGGGGCGAAATGATGAACACAAAGTTATCGGCGTTCTCGATGCCCTTCTTGATCTCGGCGGCAAAGTCGGCTCCGGAGGCAATGCTTTCCTGATCAAACCAGGTGGTCTTGCCGTGCAATTGCAACTCTTTATTCAGCAGGCGGGCAAAGTCGGCATCGGCGCGGGAATAGGAGATGAACACCTCGCTGCCCGGGGCGTGTCTGGCCCGGCTTTCGCGGATAAACTCGGCGTGCAGTTCGGTGGCGGATGATTTTCCCGAACCTGGCCCAGCTTGAGCCACAGTTCGGCCTGCTCCAGATTGTAACCTCGCAGCAGAACGCCGGCGTTGCGGTTCTGGATGCGCCACTTGACCGCCTGGATCAAAAACATTTTGTGGCGATGATAATAGTCGCGCTCCGGCAGCAGGCGTTGATACAAGTCGTTCAGGGCGCGGGCAAAAGACGCTTCGTCTTGGGCGTCGTCCTGAGCTTGCCGAAGGGCGCTGAAATCCGTGTAGGTCAAGCGGCGCAGGCCATCGGGCATGGCCTGCAGGGCGACGGGCCGGATCAGGACGGGAAAAATCCGTTTGCCGTAGCGCAGGCCGAGCTCCAGTTCCAACTGCAAGAACGGCGATTGCACCGCGTCGGGCGAGATAAAATAGAGGATGTTGTCGGCCTCGACAATGCCCTCTTCCAGCGCTTTTTCGAACGGGATGTTCTTCTTGGCGTCGCGGGTGTCAATCCAGGTGGTCAGGCCGCGCCGCTGCAAAAAGCGATTGAAACGGCGCATGATGTCCGCGTCCGGCCGGGCATAGGCCATAAACACATCGCTGGTCAGGTAATCGGCGTTTTTGCGGGACTCGCCGATAAACTCGGCGTGCAGGTCGGACGGCTCACACGGCGGCTGATGGGGCGGGGTAAACTCGGTCAGCAGCCAATCGCAGGCGTTCATAAAATCGCGACCGATGAGCAAATCCGAGCGGGCTTTTTGACGCCGTTCCCAATTCAAAGCGGCTTGCAGGATGTCGGTATGCCGCTCCACATAGGCTCGGTCGCGTTCGATCAGCGCGGTCAATTCCTGAAAGGCTTGATCGAAATCGTCAATGGCCGCCCATTCCTCGCGCGGCCGGTTGGCGTCGGCCTGCTCGCAGGCGTAAATCCAGTTGGCGCGGGCAATGGCCGGGTGCATGACCCGGTCGGTCATGTCCCGCGTGACTTCCACGTGCAGCAGGGGAATGATGCGCTTGCCATATCGGACGGCATGTTCGATCTCCTTGCGGCAATATTCCGACTCAACGGCGTGCGGCGAGATGATGGACACAAAATTATGCGCCATTTCGATGCCGTTTTCAATCCGCCGCTGGTAGTCGTCGCCCTTGGGAATATTCTCAAAGTCGAACCAAGCCGTGTAGCCGGCGTCGGTCAGGCGGGCGTAGAGTTTGCGGGCAAAGTGCAGGCTGTCCTTGCGACCGTAGGAAATGAAGATGTCTTTGATGTCGGACATATTTAATCCCCGAAAAAATGTTGGGAAATGGAAAAGTAGTTTGTATATTGACCCGGCATAACTTGTTCTGACATATTAACACAAGGAGGCGACAAATGCAAACCCTGGATGTATTTGCGGAATATGAACTGGAAAGGGGAAAGCCCATGCCCAGCAAAAATCATGGAATTGTTCAATCCAATTTGGTCGGCGCGCTGCTTAAATTTTCCAACAAGTATTCGGTGATCAGCGAGTTATCGCTCAAGCTGCCCAGTCGTGACGCTACACCGGACATCAGTGTTTATGCCAGGCTGGCATTCGATTTAAATGCCGACGAAATCAAAATGACCGAGCCGCCCCTGCTCATCATCGAAATCGTCTCGCCGACCCAAAGTGACTATGAAGTGATTCAACGCTTTAAAGATTATTTTAAAGACGGCGTCAAATCGTGCTGGCTGGTGCAATTGGCTCTGGGCATTATCACGGTGTACGGGCCGGATATGAAGCCGCACATCTATTCCTCCGGCGAGATCAAAGACTCGGCGCTGGATATTAGCATTCCGTTAGCTGATGTGTTTTAAAAAAATAATCTTAACGTGCGCTCGTTGTTTGAGCAAAGGAATAAAGCCCTGTCGGGATAAGAAACCGGCAGGGCTTTTTGCTTTCAAGTTCCCCCAATCACCTTGTCACCCGGTCATGATGTTCCCATCATTTGGCAAGGCGCAAAGCCCGCTCAAAATCATCCATCAATTCCTGTGGGTCCTCTATGCCTACGGAAACGCGAATCAGGCCGTCGGAAATGCCGATTTTTTGCCGCTCGTCGGCGGTCAGTCCCAGGTGGGAAGTTGCCGCAGGTCGGGTCAGCAGCGTTTCTACGCCGCCGAGGCTCGGCGCAATCAAGGGGATACGCACGGTTTTCATAAATTTTTCCGCCGCAGTCACACCGTCTTTAAGTTCAAAGCTGAACATGCCGCTAAAGCCGTCAAATAGTTCGCGCGCCCGCAGATGGTGCGGGCTGCTTTCCAGACCGGCATAGTTTACTTTGGCCACGCCGGGCTGCTGTTCCAGAAAGCGGGTTAGCTGCAGAGCGCTTTCATTTTGGCGCAGGACGCGCAGCTCCAGCGTTTTGACGCCGCGCTGCAAGAGAAAGCAGGCGTGTGGATCGAGGGTGCCGCCCAGATGGTTCAGGGTACGCGTGATTTTTTCGAGCATCATGGCTTTGCCGATAACGGCGCCGGCGACAATATCCGAGTGGCCGTTCAAATATTTAGTGCAACTATGCAGGGACAGATCATAGCCCCATTCCGCCGGGCGAAAATTGATCGGCGAAGCAAACGTATTGTCAATCAGGCTGAGCAGATTATGCGATTTGGCAAAATCAACCACGGCCTGAAGGTTGGCGACCTGAAGCAGCGGGTTGGTCAGCGTTTCGACATAGATGGCTTTGGTGTTGGGCCGCAATAGATGCTCCCACGAGCCGGGGTCATCGCCGTCGATAAAGTCAAAGGAAATTCCCAATTGCGGCAATTCGTGCTTGATAAAAGTATGCGTGCCGCCGTAGAGCGTGTTTTGAGCCAATAAATGGTCGCCGGATTTTAATATCGTGAGCAAGGTGGTGGATATGGCGGCCATGCCGCTGGCAGTGACCAGAGCGGCTTCGGCATTTTCCAGGGCGGCCAGCTTTTGGTGCAGGGCAATGTGGTTAGGCGTGTTGTTCAGGCGAATGTACTTGAGAGCGTTATAGTCGGTTTCACCGCTATACTCATAATTAGCCGATTGAAATATGGGCATTATGACTGCGCCCTGGATACGCGGGCGCGGTTCCCCGCTATGAATCAGCCGGGTGGCTATTTTTTTGTAAGTGACTCCTGGCATAAGTGGTCTCCTTTTTTGATGATACGAAAAATAAAAGCCCGTTTCCGCTCCGGAAACAGGCCTTTTGATTGGTGTGCATTCTCGTTTAAAGTTGCGCTTCGACGCGTTCCAGATCGGCTTTTAAATTTGCGATTAAGTCCGCCTGAATCGAAGTGTCGCCATCTTCCATGGCTTGTTCGGCCATATCAATAGCGATTTCATAGTTTTCGGCGGCCATGTCGAATGTGCGCTCTTTTTCAAGAGCCTGGCCAAGTCCGTGATAGCCGCGATAATCCTCGCGATCTACCTGGATCGCCCGGCGAAACGCATGGACCGCCCGGCCGGGAGTCGGTAACAGACGTTCGCCCAACTGCAGATAGCCTTCGATATCATTTGGTGTTTTGAAAATCGCAGCAATTAAAGGATCCGTTTGTGGATTCAATTGGCTGAAGCCGGTCAGAAATGCCTGAATCAGGAACGGGTTATTGGCTAAAGAATGTTCGCGCAAATAAGCGCCGGCCTGACGATGCCAGGGTGCGCTGCCGCTGTCCACGTAATCCAGATAGCGCTCGCCGACGCCGCGTTGATTGTAGTCCGCCTGCATGGCGTCAACAATTTTTCGGCTGATGTCTGTGGCGATGCCTTTTAAAGCGGCATAGTCGCGAATATTTTCCAGCTCTTTGGCACACGCAGCCAAATGCAGCATTTCATCCAATTCAAATCGCAAGCTAAAGTCCTGGGCCATCTGTTCCAGCAGACCGGCGATTTCCGTTTCGGACAGGCGTTCGGCCGGCGGTAGTTCCGGAGCAGGCAGTGCGGTTGCTGCGTCAGCTTCTTCATCTAACATCTCGTCCGTGTCTTCTTGACTTTCCTCAGCTTCGGGCAACTCTTTGGCAATTTCGATAAAAGCGGCAACTTTCGGGTCTTCGCCAGCCAGCGTTTCCATGGCAATGTCAACAATTAGGCCCCAAATCGGGTTGCTGGCCGCTTTGAGTTCACTGGGTACATTTTCGGCCAGGGTATCGCGGTGCTGTTCAAAGGAGGTCAAAATATAGCCCAGCAAGATGGAGTCGCGCTCTTCATCGCTAAAACGTGGCGAACGGGTAGCCCGATCAAATGTTGCCGTCATCTCTTCTTTGTAAGGCAAGTCCAGTAAAGAGTTGACAACCTCTGCATCCAAATGGGTACGATAACTTTGGTCATTCCAGGAGCCGATCTCGCTTTCATATTTCGCTACAAAAGGGATAACTTTTTCGCGGACTTGCTCCGGCGGCAGCTTAAGATGGGCAAAATAATCATTTGATTGAAGCAATTCTTTGAGAATTTCAAAGCGCTCAAAAAAGACTTCCGGTTTTTCAATTTCTTTGTAAAAACGCATGACATTGCGTTGATCCAAGCTTTTTGTTTTAGGCAGTTGTTTAACACTGCCTGTTTTGGCTGTTCGCTTTCGCTTTTGTTCAGCCAGTTTTTTTTGCCGCCGATTTTCCGCGCCTTTTTTGTTCTTTTTGCCCATGACTTCCTTTCCTTTAGCCTGAAGTTGAATCAATTGCCACGAAGGCTTAAAAGCATGTGGTTTTCATGAAAGTTATTATCGGTTTTTTAACGTCCTGACGAATTTTTACGGCTATGCTAACTTTGTCAAGCAACATCATATAATTTTGTACGGACAATGATTTGTTATAGATATGCCGCTGCTAATCCGGTTAACATATACCGTCAGGACGCTATGTGTAAAACACCGTTCAAGATACCAAAAATTTATAGCTTGTCAATGTTCTTTTGTGGCGGCATTTTCCTCGCTGAAAACAAGGGTAAAGGAATTTGAAACGGCTCCTTCGACTTCAAGTGTTTTAGCGCCTAAATGATCGATAGGCCATTCAAATCAAAGTAAGGCTGAAACTGAACGTGGTTTAAGTTTTAGGGCGCTAACAGTCTTTTTAGGCTCACAAGCGCCAGAGATACCTGGTCGTCAACTAGTTTTTTTGCAGTTAAAATATAGCCCATGACAAACAGCAGTTTGCACCACTTGCAAAAAGGGTTATACCGATTCAATTTCCTTTAGTGTTTTTCCGTTCTTATCTCTCCATGCAGTGAGGCCGTTAGCATGCCCACCATGCACTACTGCGGCAGCAGCACTAGGGCTGGAAAATTCCGCATCTTCAGTAAACAAAAGATGATCGGATTTAGCAAGAAGCAAACCATCGTCTTTTAACTTCTGGCGCATGTTTAGTGCCCATGGATACTTTTGTGATGAGGCACGCTCATTTAACACGGCTTGCGATTCTTTCAGAACAAGGAACCCATTCGGGATTAGATAACCTCTTGCACGAATGCTCTTAATCTCGCAATACAGCATTTCCTCTTCTGTATTGACGTCGACCTTTCCGGTAGCGGGAGCCAATAACTCAACGCCAAGAACCGGTAATAGTTGATTAATTTTTTCCAAAAAGACCTCCATGTCCTCACGGTCAGACTCTGGTAGCTTCGCTCCGCTGCTTTGGCCGTTCCATACGTGTGCTCGACCGACTTTACGGGCCTGTTCAATAAGTTTTCCCTCTAAGTAACGGATGTGTGCCTTTGTCAGATTCTCGTCTTTACTTATAAAATAGACAATCTGATTCCAGAAGTCTTTTCCCAAGTGAGATTTAACACGATCCTTGATGCTTTCTGCTTCACCGATGTAAACGGCAGGTTCCCCTGATTCCGGATTAATCCCTGTAAGGAAATAAATGCCTGAACTGCCAGATTCCTCTCGATCTACAACACCCTCGAATTCACTACGAGGACCTGCGACGGCTTTGCCGGTCCAATTTGATAACTCTGCCGTTCGAAGTCGCTTCGGATCACCATACACCAAAAAAATTTTTATGGTTGCACTGGGCATTTTTTAATCCTTAGTCTATATATCTATAATTTTGGAAGTTTTGCATGTGATCCACAGTACTTCCAAACGACGCATACCCGCTTCCGGCTAACATTGAGTTTTACAATTAGGAGTATTTACAATTTGTCAATGTTCTTTTGCAGCAGCATTTTCTTCGCCAAAAACAAAAGCGGAAAAAACTTCGATGGTTGTTTCCGGGTTCTTCCAGGCATTTTGCGGCAGCCCGGCTTTGCGGCAGGTGTGCGCCAGAAACTGCTCGCGGTTCCAACCGGCTTCTGTGGCGACCTGCGGCAGGAGCAAGCCCCTGTAAAAATTATTTTTGACGAGCAGGCCGTGAGTGCCTACCTGAATTTCCTGAATATCCTTGATGGGTCGCAGCGGCGACAAAACCGAAATCTCAAATGAAAGCGCGGGCAGCTCGTCGGGTCGAACCGGTGGGAAGCGCGGGTCGCGTAAAGCGGCGGCTTCGGCTACTTCCATAATCGTCAGATAGAGCGGCTTGGCGGCGATAATATGGCCAATACAGCCGCGCAATTCACCTTGCGAATGCAGAGTGACAAAAGCGCCGCGCATTTCACGCAAGATTTCTGATGCAATATTAAAATCAGGAGTGGCCAGATTTTTTACACAACATTCCACAGTTGTTTTGGCGATATGTAATAACGTCTGCTGATCGGCCAAACACAGATCATACTTACGCATAACTTACCTCCCGCTGCGTATGATTTTCAGCCTTGCGCTTGTACGGCGCCGATGGCAATCATCATGGCGATATCGTCGGAGCTTGCTCCGCGCGATAGATCATGGCAGGGTTTAAGCAGGCCCTGTACAACCGGGCCAAAAGCGTCGGCTCCGGCTAAGCGCTGCGTGAGCTTATAACCGATATTTCCCGCGTCCAGGTCCGGAAAGACCAGGACGTTGGCATGGCCGGCTACGGCGCTATCCGGGGCTTTACGCTTGCCGATTGAACTGATGAGGGCGGCATCGGCTTGCAGCTCGCCGTCAATTTTAAGGGCCGGGTCTATTTCACGAGCCAGCTTTGTTGCCTGAATTACTTTATCGACATCGGCGTGACCGGCGCTGCCTTTGGTGGAAAATGACAGCATAGCTACAATTGGCTCGGTCCCGACCAGGGCTTTGTGGGTTCGGGCCGCAGCTACGGCAATGCTGGCCAGTTGCTCGGCCGTGGGATTCGGCACAACGGCACAATCGGCGTAGGTCAATATCTGGCTGTCAATCGAATCTATCTTCTTGGGCAGCGCCATGATAAAGCTGCTGGAAACGGTTGTAATTCCGGGCGCCATGCCTACAATTTGCAAGGCGGCGCGCAGGACATCGCCGGTAGTGTTGACCGCGCCGGCAATGGAGCCGTCAGCCAACCCCAGGTGGACCATCATCGCGCCAAAGAAAAGGGGATTCTTCATGGCTTCATAAGCCTGCCCTTGCGTCAGCCCTTTATGCTGCCGTTTTTTATAATAGGCGCTTACAAATTCGTTAAAGTTGTAATCGCTTTCCGGTTTAACAACTTTGATGCCGGTAATATCGACATTGAGACTACGGGCATGTTGATTAATTGTGCCTTCATTGCCAAGCAAAGTCACTTCGGCCAGACCTTCTTTTTTTGCAATGGCCGCGGCTTGTACCGTCCGCGGATCGTCACCTTCCGGCAAAACAATACGCTTCCGGGCTTTGCGCGCTTTTTCCCGAATTGCTTCTACAAAATTCATGGGATTCCTCCATTTTTCAGAGTTATTTGCGTTTGGATATTATAACTTCATCCGGCAATAAATAATGCGAAATTTTCCACTAAAGTCAAGACCAAATCGACTATACTGATTAAGGGTTAGAAATTGCATTTCAATTCGATGTCATGCCGGAATGCTTCTATCCGGCATCTTGCTTACCTGTAAGAAGATTCCGGCTAAAAACGTGCCGGAATGACACTTTGTACAATTGCAACTTCTAACCCTTAACGAGAATAAACCACTATTGGGCACTGTTTTCGGAAAACTGCCGTTTGATAATTACGTTAATTATCCGTCTAATGTCGTTGTGTCAGGCGTTACAGAGGGCAAGGCACAGCTTTGTCAGATTCAGCGCTGCGTAATCGGGCTTTGACATTTTTCTATTGATGAGAGTGCTCTTATCGCTTATAATTGAGCTTTGGTCAAGCAAAGATTCCGCCATCATTAACGTTGAGACTTCCATGCATACAAGTGATGATCTTCAAAAAGAGCTCAGTCATCGACATGAAATGGAGCAGGACCGCGAGTTGCGGATTTTCCGGACAGTTGTCATTTGCTGGATGATTTTATGCACGCTTTTTTTTGATGAGCTGGGTATCACAGCAGCTAAAGCGTTACTAATCGCAAGTATTCTGGCGGTTATCCTGCTTATTTCCATTTTCCGGCTTATGCTATTTAAGCCAAAGTCGGTAACTAACCGTGAGAAATATTTAATTCTTGTTCTTGAGCTTTTTGTCGTTTTTTTTGTTGTTCTAAATACGGGCGGCGCGGCCAGCCCTTTCTTTTGGGTTTATCCGATCTCATTAGTATTGTATGCCGTGCGCTTCCCGATGAGTTTGACTTTGAGTAGCGGCCTGCTTATGACGCTGCTGTACGTGGTGGTCATTGTTCTAAATATGTTGGGTATTACCGAGACGCGCGGCTCTATCCTCCTGTCAATTCCAAATATCCTGTTGATGTGGATTGTTGCTGCCGGGGCTACCGTTGCCGTGCGTCAATTAAATCGGCGCAATCGCGAAATCTGGGAGCATGAGCTTAAGGTCAGCGAAGATCAGGTCAAGCTGACAAATGAGCAACTTCAGCAAAAACAGGCCGAGATTGAGCGGATTAATGAAACATTACGGCAACAACAGATCGCCGTCAAGGTTGCACAGCAAAAAGCAGAAATGCGCATTCACGAATTGGCCCATATCCGCTCACTTTCCGATAGCTTGCTAAACACCTTTCAATTAGACGACATCTTAAAAATTGGCGCAGAAAAGCTGGCGAACGCGATCAGTTGCCATCAATGTGACATCTATATTTTTGATGAGAACGATGTCTATAGTTATCTCAAAAAAGAATTTAGTTTTGAAGGCGTTGATTTTCTGCGCAGCAGCATCAAAATATCACCGGCCAACAATCCGATTGCCGAGCAACTGAAACGATTGAAGCAACCCTTACTAATTCAGGGCAATATCTATAATGAAGACTACAAGGCGCCGCTGGAGTTGCTGGAGCGCTACGGTCTTAAGTCTACCCTGTTGTTACCCATTTACGACGACGTGCGGCTGATTGCAATTTATGGCCTTAATAACGCAGACGAGGAACGTGATTTTACCCAAAATGAAATCCAACTGGCCGATACTTTAGTCACCCAGATTAAAAACTTTATTGGCCGGGCCAAACTGTTTCAGGAATCCGAAAAGCAAAGAGTGGACAGCGAAAAGCGAGCCGTTATTCTGCAACTGGTGAACCGCTTAACGCAACTGTTGACATCCACATTAGACAGCATGACGATATTTAATCTGATTGTTAAGCAATTGGCCGAAACATTTGAGGCAACCCGCAGCGTCCTGTTTCTGTGCAATCGGGACAATAAAGATATTGTAACGATGGTCGGCGAGTATGACATTGGCGCAGAAAGCAATATCTCGGAAATTGGCAAAGAATTCTCTTTGAAAGATCACCCGATCACCCGTCAGGCGGTTCTGACCAAAAAATTAGTTCAGATTGATGATCCGGATGATCCATCGCTGAGTGAGCCGGTGCGTGTCGCGCTGAATACTTATGGCATTCGATCCATGCTGGTTGTGCCGATGGTTTTTCAGGATGAGGTTCTGGGTGTCATCGCGCTGGATCAGATGGAAAAAGAAAAGAATTTCAGCGATGAAGATGTTTCGCTGATTAGTACCCTGGTCAATGAGGCGGCGATTGCGGTAATCAATTCACAGCTTTATTCGGAAGGGCAGCGCAGCTTATCGGAACGCGAGTTTGTTCTGGAAGTAATGCACGAAAGCTCGCTAATTGATAATCTGGGTATGTTGCTCAAACAGTTGGCGATCCGCATTTCGATGGGTGTCAAAGCCGATCAGACGATTATTCTGCTGCATGATTCTATTTCCAATTCCTACGAAGTAAAAGTCAACTATGATTTTCGAACCAGTATGCACGAAAAGATCGGCAATGCTTATAAACAAGAACTGGTCGCCGCCTTATTCGAGCGGCCTGACAAACCCTGTGTTGTCCAGATCGAAAATGCGACGGAACTGGCCTCCAAAAACAATCGTTTTGTCAATGATTTGCTCTATCACGGTGTCCAGTCGTTCTATCTGTTTCCCCTGACGGTACGCAATAAAACCATTGGCCTGCTGCTGCTTTGCCAGCTCCACACCAGTCATCGGCTGGCCCGGGAAGTTGTTTCATTCACCCAGGGCCTGGCCGAGCAGACCGCCATTGCCATTCATGATACCATTATCTCCGAGTGTGAACGAAAACGTGCCCGTTATTGGGAAAGCTTAATTCAGATCAGCCACCAGATTGCTACGATTTATGACTTGAAAGAAGTGGTAAAACTGGCGGCTGATACTGTAGAAACGACTTTTAAATATGAAAATGTCTTAATTCTGTTTGTCGACGCAGAGGGCAAATATCTGGAAGTTTGGACAGCGCGCGGCCGCTTTCGCGAGCGTTTGCAGGAGAATGTGAAAATGGCGATGAATCGCGGTATGATCGGCAAAGCGGTTACTCAGGGCAAAATGGTTTTAGCCAACGATGTGCGGGACGAATTATCTTATTTTGGGATTGAAGGGCTGAACACCCAATCGGAGTTGAGCATTCCCATTAAAGTAAACGAGCAGGTTATGGGCGTGCTTAACATTGAATGTGACCGGCTGAATGCTTTTGATGAGATTGACAGCGCCGGTTTGCAGACGGTTGCGGATCAACTGGCGTTGGCTGTGCGGGTAACGCGCTTTATCGAAAAGATGCAGCAAGGCAGCACGCAAAAAATATGATCTCCGGCGAAACTTCCGAAAGGCAATTATGTCCGAAACAACTCTCCAAACCGGTAAAAATCCCGGCTGTTTAATTCAACTTCTCTGGTTTGCCTTTGTTGGCTGGTGGTTGACCGAGATGTGGATCAGCGTTGCCTGGTTTCTGATGGTTACGATTATCGGCATCCCGTTTGGCGTCATCATGATCAATTACGTACCTTTTATTCTGGCGCTGCGCGGCCAAAGTCAGGACCTAAAGATTGTCTACATAGATGGTAATGCGCCCGTCGTTTCTCAGCCGTCGCGGCCTCAGACTCATTTTCTGCTGCGCGCGCTTTATTTTGTGCTGATCGGCTGGTGGTTCAGCGCTCTCTGGATGCAGGCAGCTTACTTTTTTTGCCTGTCGATTATTGGGTTGCCCATTGGTTTTTGGATGTTTGACAAGACGCCGTTTTTGTTATCGCTGCATCGTTGATCAGGGAGTTTGCGTCTTGCTTTAAATTTAAAGATTGATCCGAGATCCGAGTGGAGTTTTTCAAGACTTAAATTTTTAGTAAAAAATATGGCGAGCCATATATGTGCATCGTGAAGTATAAAAGCATTTTTTGCCTCAAGATTATACGTTCTGCGGATGTGAACAGCAAAAATGAGCTCAGTAAGCAACGCAGCGCCAAAAAAGGTTTTAGTCTTTTGGAAGCGCTGGTGAGTCTTGCAATAATCGCGATTATCTTACTTGCAGTTTCAAAGACACTAATAACTTACGTTCATACTTCGAAGTCCCGGATATATGCAATGACCGCAACAACTCTGGCGCAAAACAAATTAGATGAATACGAACTCAGGGGTGATTTATCTGTAGGAAATTTCGAGGGGATTTTTGTTAGCAATCCCGATTATCGCTGGAAAGTAGCGGTGTCAAATAGTACTAATGAGCGCTTGCTTAGTCTGAAACGAATCAAAGTTGAGGTCCTATGGAACGAAAATCAGATCAGCAGAGATTTTGTACTGGAAAGTCTTTTATATCTTCCCCAACAGCGTATGTAAAAACCAAATATGGGTTTACCGTCATTGAGCTTCTTTTAGCCATCACAATATCCGCTTTAATCTTTTCACTGGTCTTTTCTTTGCTGAACAAAGGATTTATCCTGTTCAGGCGCCATCAGCAGCAAAATAAAATCTATCAAGTCGGTAACAAAGCCTTAACAAAATTGGCTCAAGAGATTCGATGCGCTTTTGTGACAGAGTCGAACCCCCACATTGTATTTGAAGGTAGTGCGAATTCGATGCGTTTTTTCTCCAACTCAGATTACAATAGCGTGTTGTCAAAAAGTCAATTGAAGGAGATTCACTATTTTTTAGAAGCAACATCCGCATCATCTTTCAACTTAAATGACAATGGCAAAACCGTTGCAAGCGGACTTGCGTTTGTAAACTTCACCTATTTTAACGGAACAGTATGGCAGAACGAATGGGAACACGACCAAAAAAATAGCCTGCCAATCGGAGTCTCGATTAAGCTAAGCTTTGTTTACCCGGAGTCTGGAAATATTGCTTTTGAAAGAATTGTCAGCACTTTAGTCAAGGTGAAGTAATTTGAAACGCAAAAGTTCTAAGAAAAAGCGCCACGGATCCGCTTTGATATTCGTCTTGATGACGATTGTTTTTGTAGCCATTATTACCCTTGAGCTGAGTAAGATTAGTCAGCGCCATGTTGCAGACGTGATTCATACTCAAGAAGCGGCAAAAGCTTTGGCGGCCGCAAAAGCCGGCGTCAGTTTGGCACGCGCAATCTTGAAAGAGGATAACCGGAATTTTGATGCCCTTTCGGATGTCTGGGCGGAAAAGACCTTGCCCATTTCTGTAGGTGGCGGCGAAGTTACGATAGAAATTGAAGACGAGCAAGCCAAATTAGACCTAAACCGGCTAATTGATCCTTTTGGGAATATTAACGGCAAAGTTAAGACGCAAATCGAGCGCTTGTTTGCCGGTTTTAATATGAGCATGGCGTTAGTCGAGCCAATAATTGACTGGATAGATGCCGATAATCAAGCACACTCATGGGGGGCTGAAAGTGCTTTTTATCAGACGCTTAAGCCGTCGTATTTAGCCAAAAACGGGCCGTTAGATACGTTTTCCGAGTTACGCTTAATTAAAGGTTTTAGCAATTTGGCATTTTGGAAGGATTCGGGTGATCCGCAACATTTTTTAACGATATACTCGACAGATGGCCGCGTAAATATTAATACAGCCGGCGTGCAAGTGCTGGCCTCGCTTTCGGATGCATTAGGCAAAAAAATTATCAGCAGAATTATTGAAAGAAGACCTTTTGAATCTCTATCGGAAATCAAGCAAATTGAGGGCTTAGCTGATGAAGTTTATCAGGAAATTGATGGTTCACTTGCTGTCAGAAGCCAGTTTTTTACAATCAAATCAACAGGTCGTTTTGGTCGTTCGGAAAAATCTATAACGGCGGTAGTTTACCGCGATGCGAATGAAGTTCAGATCATATACTGGAGTGAAGGTTGAAGTCCGGCAAATTTTTACGGTAAAGAAATATGTTTGATAGCGTCATCGGCCTTGATATTGGCAGTCATACCGTCAAAGCAGCTTTTGTCAAAAAAAAACTTCGCGGTAATGTGGTGCTCAAGTTGGATAACTGCCCTGTAAATGGCGACCCGTCAGGCGCAGTTCGGACTATTATTGTGCGAAATGGTTGGCAGAATATTTCGATTGCTCAGAATGTGCCCGGGCAGAAAGTAGTTGTCAGAAATATTTCATTACCGTTTACAAATTTGGATCCTATCCGTAAAGTTATTAAATTTGAAGCAGAGCCCCTGATTCCATACCCGATTGATGAGCTGATTATTGATTTTTGTCCAACGGGCATGCAGCAAAATGGAAAATCATGTATCATATTGATGGCGACTCCAAAAAACGTTATAGAAACGATAGTAGATAATACTAAAAACATCGGCCTGAAGCCGGCTCATTTAGGCTCGGAGGCTTATAGCTTATCATGTGGATTTAAGCGACAATTCAAGGGCCAAATTGTCGGCAATGTTGCATTGGTTGAGCTGGGTCATCAGAAAACAACAGTCGTTATCGTCAACAGTGCCTTTCTGCTTTTTACCCGCTGTCTTGCGCCTTTTGAATCCGTCGCGGAGTTAGCTCTGAATCTGCAGCAAACTTTCGACGCTTTCGCAGAATATCATAAAGGGCAGGAAATCAATCACATTTACTTATGCGGCGGCGAATGCAACGGCACAGATTTGGAAGCGGGACTGCGTGAGAAGTTCGATCAGCCGGTCAGCATGCTTTCAGAGGCTATTAGTTGCCATTTAGTCGCGATTGGTTCAGCGGTTAGCTATTTAGAGCGGGCCCAAAAACATCCCGAATTTTTAAAAGATGAATTTAGCGGGGTATCAAATGCAGCAATCGGTGATTATTGGACGCTCAGGCTGGCAAGTGTGGCGATTATCGTGCTGATTTTTAGCGCTATTTTCAAAATCTACGTTTATGAAAGAGAAATTAATCGTCTTACTCAACAAATTAACGCTGAATTCAAATCCTCATTTCCAATGGCTAAAGATGCTGGAAATAAGATTCAACAAGCGCAAGCGTTTTTAAAGGATCAGAAGCAACAGGCTCAGCAGTATGAAAAAATATTCGGCCACAAAAATTCGATATTGGAATATTTACGGGAATTGAGCATTATTTCGCCGCAAAACCTTCAGGTTAGATTAGAAGAGCTTGTCATAGATAGCAGCGAAGTTAGATTGCAGGCAACAGCTTCATCTTTTCAACACGTTGAAATGCTGAAAGAACAACTGCTTCAATCCCCACTTTTTAGTGAAATCCAGATTACCCAAACAAGGGTATTGGACGGCCCGCAGGAAAAGGGTGTGGCGTTTCTGTTGATTATCAAATTAAATCAGGATTTAGAGAGTCGATGAAGCTGACTACGCAAAGAAAAACCTTATTGACGATACTGATAGCACTTCTATTTGTATTTTTATTTTATCAATTTATAAGCGTTCTGACATTTGATAAAGCCGCAAAATTGAATCAAGCAGTTCTGCAACAACAACAGGATTTGCAGACGCTTCAAAATGTTATCGCGGAGTATCAAGCGCTTTCTGCTGATATTAACCGGCTTCTAAATCAAGGCTCGGGGGGCGCAACAAAACTGGGTGCGCTTACATTTCTTGAACTGAAAGCAACGCAGCTTCAGCTCAAAAAAAATTTAGTCTCGCTGACACCTATTTCATCAAATTCCCCAGGCAGTGTCCTTTCCTCTGAATTTGAAGAAAGCGCTATTGAAGTTAAATTGGAAAAGCTATCCGTCGACGGATTGGTTACCTTTTTATATCATATAGAAAGCTCCAGTCAATGTTTGAAGATTAAGTACTTACGGCTTAAGCCAAGCTTTGATGAAACAGAAGGTTTTGATGTGACACTTCAAGTTTTTAGTTATGATGCAAAATAGTAACTTCTCAAGGTTTGCTTTACCCGGACTTATTGAACGGACGCTAAATTTTTTACCCGAGCTTACGCCGTCATGCATTATTCACTTATTATGCCAACGCGATGAATATGAGAAGAAGAGGTTTATTTTTTGCGACAGTTCTTTTCTTATCCTCTTTTTTGGTCATTTTTACATTAAAATTTCCTTATGGCGCTGTATTGCTAAAAGCCGTGGAGAACGGACAAAAAGAAGGGCGCTTTCGGGCGTCAGTGGGGCATATTGCGCATCGATTTCCTGCCGAATTCGACTTACAGGATGTTGTTTTCACTTCGCCTAAGTTGAAGGGGATGTTGCTAAAAAGCGCCAATTTGACATTGAAATTTGATGTGCCGGACTTTTTGTGGAATAAGCTTACCTTAACCTTTAAGCTAAATAACTTTAGTGCGGGTCATATCTTCTTAAAAAATACGATAACAGGCGATTTAACCTGTCATTTTTCATCCATAACCGGAAATGTCAGCATACGCTCAAGCATGAATGAAATCAGGGGCATTTATGCTTACGGCTTTATTTTTCCGAAGGTTTGTCTTGATAGCATCGCGGGTGATCTCGACTTTTCAAATAGTAAAATAGCGCTCACTAAGCTGCAAATTATTGGCGCTGATCTTACTTGCGTTGCAACAGGCTATGTTAGCTCCGATAGCTTAGCGTTGTATGTTTCCGTTGACGCTGCTTCAAAAATTTTTGCTTTTAATGATCATTTGCTGGGTAAATTTATTAAGCCATTTGCGCGTGGCGAGAACTTTAATTTCACAATTCATGGCCCCCTTTATCACCCCAAAATAAGTTATAGCGGTTTATGAATATTGCGTTATTCGAGCTAAAAAAATCGCATTTCCAAATAGCAAATGTTTGCTTGCTTTTAAGCTTAAGTTATTTGTTGGCGGATGTGACGACTTTCTATCTTGAAATTGTGTTGACCCCGTCTGTAATGACACCCATCAGGGATGTAGATGCTAACTCCGAAAGAAAAGACGTGATCCGGCCGTTTTCTGATTATACCAATATATCGGCATCGCTTTTGTTTTCCAATACTGCTCCGATTGGTAATACCGATTATAACGAGCAAAGCCTAAATGTAACTGCTGCTACAGACTTGAAGATCGTCCTTAAAGGGACCGTTACAGGTTCACCTTCTTTTGTTAAAGCGCTTATCCAAAAAACAGGCGCGGCAAAGGCGGAATTTTTTAAATTAGGGGATGATGTCTATGGGGTTCGGTTAGCTAATATTTTTAGAGATAAGGTTATTCTTGATAATAATGGGCAGATGGAGGAGTTGCTGCTCTATAAAGAATATCAAATGCCGCAACGCGGTATGAATTCAGAGGTGAAGGTGCTGAGCCGAACAGAGTTAAATCAACAAATATTCAATAACATTGATAATGTATCGAAAAATGTAGCTGTCGCGCCTTATTTTGTTGATGGAAAGATGAGTGGTGTTCGAATTACACGTCTTGAAAAAAATCATATTGTCACCGAAGTGGGGTTGCAAAAGAGCGATATTATTAAGCGGATCAATGGGCACACAATTGATAGCATGGAAAAAGCATTGCATTTGTGGGAAAATATGAAAAACGAATCGTTGTTCATAATTGATGTGGAAAGAAATTCACAGATTTTAAACCTTACTTTAAAAATTAAAGAGTGAGTTTAAATTATTAAAATGATCTGTTCCCTTTATGTTAGAAAAATCTACTTTATTTTTGTTGTTGTTCTGATGTGTATGGCCAATGCCCAAATTGGCTGGGCCGAGACAGCGCCTAATGGCTATTTCACGCTGGATTTTGATAATGCCGAGCTTAGAGATGTCATTAAGACGTTAAGTGATATTACCGGCAAAAATTTTGTTATTGATGAAAATGTTAAAGGCAAGATAACGATCTATTCACCCAAAAGAATTCCGGTTAAAGACGCTTATCAGGTTTTACTGGCAATATTAGAAGTTGAAGGTTTTACGGCCATCGAGTCAAATAACCTGGTCAACGTCCTGCCGCTGAGCGAGGCTCTAAAAAAGGGGGTTGCCGTCCAATATGCAACAGCCGGAGCTGTCCCTGCAGATAGCGGCGAGATAATAACCCGGATGGTTCCGTTACAATACGCCGATGTAAACGCTGTGCGAAAGACGATTGCCCCATTGATTTCCCAAACAACCGGTATTGTCGTTTATGAGGCTTCAAACACGCTGATTTTAACCGGACTACCCCGGGATTTAAAATATCTTGAGGAGATTATTTCAAAGCTCGATATTCATCAGGAAATTGAGAGAGTACATATCTATCATTTAAAGAATGTGAAAGCCAAGTCAGTCGAAGAGACGCTGCAGAAACTAACGCTCCCTGCAGGCAGTCCAACGCAGGGCGAGTCTGCAAATCCGATGGCGCGCAAGGGCTTGTCTGTTATTGCTACAGAGGAAACCAACTTATTGTTAATCACGGCATCGCCTCAGGATTATCAGCAGATCGAAAAAATAATCCAACAATTAGATATCAAGCAACAGCAATTGCTATTGGATGTGCTGATTGCTGAAATCAGTTTTGATAATATGTCCGCATTAGGGATTGAATGGCAAGTATCCGAAAATATCAACGATAAGTACGATCATAAAATTGTCGGCGGAACGGATTTTGGCATTAAAAAAGGGCTTTTAGCCGGCGGGCTTTCCGGTTTGAGTCTGGGGCTGTTAAAGGGAGACTTTACAAACGCAAAAGCAATTTTAGCGGCAAGTGTAGAGCGGGATCAATTTAACATTTTGTCAATGCCTCAACTCTTGACGATTGATAATCATAAGGCGGAAATTAATGTAGGAAATCAGATTCCATTTCTGGTTAATTCTCGGCTGACCGAGCAGGAAACGCTGGTTCGCTCTTTTGATTATCGGGATATTGGGCTTAAATTAGCCATAACTCCACATATCAATCAGAACAATTATGTAACCCTGGATTTTTATCAGGAAGTGCGGTCTCTCAGCACCGCCACTGTTCTGGATGCGCCAATTGTCACGGTTCGTCAAATCCAAACGCAGGTTACGGTAGAGGATAAAAAAACGGTTGTTGTCGGTGGTCTTATTCAGGAAGATCGGGAAGAGATTGAGAAGAAAGTGCCGTTTCTTGGCGATATTCCTTTTTTTGGTCATGCGTTTAAACATAAGAGCGTTAGAATTAAGAAAAGCAATTTGCTGGTTTTTATTACGCCCCACTTGATTACGGACAGTCCTGTTTTAGAAGAGATCTCAAAAGAGCGGAAAGACGCTTTGGACAATTTTAAAAAAAAGGAATGAAGCGGTTGAAGCTCAGCCCTTCATCTATTTGGAATGAAAAACAGAGCGTTGATTGGTGAAATTTTATTAGAACATGGGCATGTATTGGAGGCTGACATCCAAGCCGCATTAGAAGTTCAAAGAACTTCCAGCCAAAAAATCGGCCAAATTTTAATCAGAAAAAAGTGTTTGAATGAGGATCAGTTGCACGAAGCGCTTAGCCGGCAACTTAACATCCCATATCAAAAGCATCTTTCCCCTGAACACCGGTTTGATTTTCCAGAGCAAGTTACATTTCAGTACTTGAGTGGGCACTCTATTTTTCCAATCCGATATGAAAGCAATGTATTATATGTAGCGACGGCCGACCCTCTGTTTGTTCAGCCGCTTGACGCATTAGCGTTTGTTTTCAACTGTCCTGTCAAGCCGGTTATCAGCTCGACTAAAGAAATTGAGAAAGCTATTTTTCTGTACTTCCAGCATCGTGTGGAAATGCCGGAGTCTGTTTTTGGCGCAAGTGGGCATGATCAAGGGCCGGCGGAATTTGGATCGGCCGATTTACTCAACCATGCTCACGAGGCGCCGGTCATCAAGCTGGTGAACCTGATTATTACTCAAGCCGTGAACGATCGCGCCAGCGATATTCACATTGAACCCTTTGCGATAAAGCTGCGAGTTCGTTTCCGAATTGACGGCATTCTCCATGACAAGCTTTCACCGCCAAAAGAACATCAGGAGGCAATTGCTTCTCGAATCAAGATCATGTCACAATTAAATATTGCCGAAAACCGTCTGCCGCAGGATGCCAAGATCAGTCTTAAAGTAGCCGGCAAGGATATTGATATCAGGGTCTCATTTTTCCCAACAATCTTTGGCGAACGAATTGTGCTGAGACTTTTGAACAAAAGCGATCTGAATTTTGATTTGCGAAATCTGGGAATTTCTACCGAAAATTTAGCGCAATTCCAAAATTTGCTCCGGAAGCCTCATGGCATTATTTTATTGACCGGGCCGACCGGTAGCGGCAAAAGCACTACGCTTTACGCAGCTTTAAAAACTTTTAATACGTCTGAGCGCAATATTTTGACGATTGAAGACCCAATTGAATACCAAATTGACGGCGTGGGACAAACTCAGGTCAAACCACAAATCGGTTTAACCTTTGCAGCGGGTCTTAGGGCAATATTAAGACAAGACCCGGATGTCATTATGGTTGGTGAGATTCGCGATCTGGAAACGGCGGAAATAGCCGTTAGAGCCGCTTTGACCGGCCACCTGGTTTTGAGCACACTGCATACAAATGACGCTGCCGGCGCTGTGACACGGTTGATTGATATGGGAATCGAGCCATATCTGATTACTTCTTCTCTGCGCGGTATTTTGGCCCAGCGGTTGCTCCGCCTGATCTGTCCTTATTGTAAAGATTCCTACAAACCTGAGCCGGAATTTCTATACCAATTGAAGAAGAGCACAGAACTTGTTTGGCGCGGGAAAGGCTGCGCCAAGTGCCTGAATACCGGATATTTGGGGCGTGTGGGCATCTTTGAAATCATAACCCTGGATGAAGAAATCCGGCAGGTGATTCTGGCGGGTGGCGATGCCGGAGCAATTAACGCGATTGCAGACCGGAAAGGGCTAATTTCTTTACGCAGCGATGCCTGGGCTAAGGTGTTGCAAAGCATGACTACTTTGGATGAATTGATTCGGGTTACTTATGGCGATTTATGAGTATCAGGCCTTTGATAATTCAGGCGAAATAAAAACAGGGCTTGTTGCCGCCAATAATCCGGGCGCAGCACGGGGCAAACTCCGCAATGTTACGGACCTTCATATCAGCCAATTGACGGAATTAGCCGGTTCCACTGCCGGATTTGATTTTTATTTTTTTTCTGCAACTGACAGGAAAAAGCAAGTTGCGCTTTTTATGCGCCAGATGGCTGTTTTGCTGGAGGCAGGAATGCCGCTGCCAGACGCGCTTGACCACATCATTGAACTTACCGATAGCAAAAAGTTTAAACTGACATTAATTGAATTACAGGAAAGTATCTCCGGCGGTCGGTCAATGTGGGAATCACTTTCGGCTCAACCGCAATTTTTTTCGGAAATGCATATTAATACAATACGGGCGGGGGAGACATCCGGATTGTTAAGCAAAATCCTGCACCGGCTTTCAAAATGGGAAGATACGCAGTGGAAGTTGCGTAATCGGGTGCAATCCGCCCTGTATTACCCCGGCCTTTTGTCAGCGGTTGCGATTATCATAGTTATATTTCTGATGGTTTATATCGTGCCGACAATAACCGGTTTGTTTGCCGCCACTGAACAGCCGTTGCCGTTGGTGACCCGATTGTTGATTGGGATCAGTCAGGGAGTTTTGAAATGGTGGTGGGTCGGACTTATCGGCGGCGCCGGCACGGCGCTATTGTGCGATCAAGCTTTGAAAACCGAGGCCGGGCGCTTAAGATTTGATCGTTGGAAGTTGCAAATCCCTGTTTTCAAGCATATTTTTCGGCAATCGTGCTTAATTCGGTTTTCGGCCACGTTTGCGACTTTGTTGAGCAGTGGTGTTGATCTATTACGAGCGATGGATATTGTTTCTAAGGCGACAGGCAACAAAGTGTTTGAGCAGGCCCTTGTTACAGTTCAGGCCGGTATTCGGGAAGGAAATTCGTTGGCCAGAATGCTGTCCGGGTACAGCATATTCCCAACTACGGTTATCAAATTGATCGTGATCGGCGAGACGACTGGCAAGCTGGGCGAGATGCTCGATTATATTTCCGATATTTATAGTGACGAGTTGGAGAGTTTTCTGGTAAGATTTGCCGCTCTGATCGAGCCTTTTATTGTTATTGTCATGGGCCTGGTGGTGGCGTTTATTGCTATGGCCGTTCTCATGCCAATATTCGAATTAAATCTGGTGATAAAGTAGACGCCCGGCATAAGGCTTAAAATGAAATAACTGGAGGTTGGTTATGCGCTTGAATGTATTACAAATCGTATCTTTCATTACCTTGCTGTTTTTGTGCGCCTGCGACATCGAGGTTCCCCCTTCGACTACAACTGAAGAAGCGCCTACTTTTATGGCTTCATTGCAGGTGGTGGATGAGGCCGGATCTTCGCTTGCGCAGGCTGTTGTGTCATTTAATGAGCAACGTCTGGTCACGGATAGTAATGGTCAGGTGATCCTTAAAAACTTAAACGGGCCTATTGCCGCGGTTGTGTCGGCGGATGGTTATATCCCGGAACCGGCGATTATCGGTTGGGCTGATGCGGAAAAAACGACAGTGGTCAAGCTTTATAGCCGCCTTAATGGAAGACGATGGGTCATGCATGCCACGGGTGACGTTATGTTTGGCCGTCGTTATGAAAATCCGACGACGGGGGAGCCGCTAATTCCTGCGGCTGATCCGGCCACGGGCGCTCTCACGGTTGTGGAAAATATAGCGGCAGTGTATCGGGCGGCAGATTTGCGAACCATCAACCTTGAAACAACCGTCTGTAATTTACCCCAATCCGCCGCTTATCCCAAAAAGCGGTTTATTCTGAATTCCAGACCCGAAACCATGTCGGCCTTGAAATCTCTGCAACCCGCAGCAATGGCGATATTGAAATCTCTACAAGTTGATGCCGTCATCCTGGCCAATAACCACACCCGTGATTATATGGAAGCCGGATTGGAAGAAACCATTTATGCGCTTAATGATAATCAAATTGCCTATCAGGGCGCGGCGGTAAATGACCGGGACGCGTACTCACCTTTGCTTCTCCAAATCCAGACTGCGCGGGTTGGGATTCTGGCCTGGACAAGCGTGACTGGCTCATTTGTCAATGATAATTATCCGCTGGAAGACGCGCCGGTCCCCGTTGGCTTGCCTGCGGAAGAGTTCTGGCAATATGAGGAACGAGAGTGGGGCTATAGCAGCGCCGGTTGGACCGTTCCGACCGACGGACGGCGAATCGGGACTGCCTGGCGTTTGTACGATCAAAAAGAGTCATCACTTTCCGCCGCAGAAAGAGCGGCTGTCTGGAACTCTTTGGTCGCAGTTTATCCTGAAATGCAGGATTGGGTGGCTCGGCGTGGGCATGGCGGCGCGGCGATGTGGACAACAAGTCAGGCAACTCAGGCAATTGCCGATCTCAAAAAAAATGTTGATGTGGTGATTGTCCAGATGCACTCGGGTTTTCAATACCAGGAAGCAGCCTCTGATAACGTAAAGGCAAACGCCCGTCAGGCCATTGACGCCGGCGCGGATATTGTTATCTGCCATCATCCCCATGTTCTTCAAGGTGTAGAATGGTACAAAGGACATCTTATTGTGTATAGTCTTGGTAATTTTATATTTGATCAGGATTTTTTGGCCTCTTTTCCAAGCGCCTTTTTGCGGGTGATCTGGGAAGATAACCATCCCATCGAAGCGCGTTTAATTCCGCTTGAACTCATGAGCTATTCTCCGACACTTGTATCGGGCGCAGCCGCGGAGCACACGCTTCTGCATCTGTGGGAAATAAGTCTGCTTAAAGCGGAATCCCAAAGAGACCCGATTGATAATGGCGTAAAGGCTTTTGCGGTTGACCGGGATGCCGATACAAAACAAGCCCGATTTATCCTGAATAGAAATAGCGCAATTATAACAGACGAACTACCTGAGCCACACATAATAACCCAAACAGTTAGCCCCAATGAAGTCATCACATTGGACTATGCCGGACTTGTTGATTCGCAGCTCGGACTTTCCGTGAATGATCCCGTACATATCGATATTGGGCGGGACCTGTTTGGCTGGGGACATTTTGAAGATCACGGCGCCGATGGCAAAAGCAGCTGGGGAGAGCACTGGAACACGGAAGGAACCCGAAAACAGATTATTTTTGGAGATGCGGCATCGGGGAAAGGTTTTCTAAGGTTGACCCGTTTTAATTCCAGCGACGGCGCCGTGCTTATCAGGCCGTCAGCTCGTATTGCCATGCGCAACCATCGTCTTTATGAATACCGCGCAAATGGCAGTGTCCCACTTGATCCGGAGGCATCCTACTCGCTGCGGTTCATGGCCCGAATGGTGGGTACGGCGACCTATGGAATCCGTTTAGACATTTACAAATTTGATGACACGAATCCGACGGAAGACCCGGAATCGTTATTGCTTAATAGCGTGACGCAACCCTTAGCGCAGCTATCCGGCTCAAGCTGGCAGGCAGTAGAGGTTCCGATTTCCGCATCTTTGCTGCAGTCCGGTGAATTAAGCGCCAACATGCTAAATTTTTATTTTTACTTGGATCGGCCTTCCGAAGCGCAGGAAGTGCGGCTTGATATTGATGACGTTGCCTTTATCGAATGGAGATCGGCGGCAGTCATGCCGGCTCAGTTTGGCTTGTACAATTTCATTAGAAATACCGGCTCGCAAGCCGTCACGCTCAGGTTTGAAACGCTCGGTCTTGCGGATACTTTACATTAGTATCCGTGATTTGCCGCAGCGGTCTTTTGCAGCAGTTCCCGGGCGTGAGTGCGGGTTGTGTGGGTAATCGTATCACCGCCGAGCATCCGCGCGAGTTCTTCTTCTCGCTCCGGCAAGGTAAGCGGACGCACGCGCGTGACGGTACGGCTGTCTTCCTCGGCTTTACTGACGATGATATGTTGATCGCCTAATGCAGCAATGATTGGTAAATGGGTAATGCAGATTACCTGACGTCGGCTGGCAATTTCAGCCATTTTTTGCCCAACTTTTTCAGCAATCCGCCCGCCAATACCCACATCGACTTCGTCAAAAATCAGCGTCGGAATCGCGTCAGCCTCGGCCAAAACAGACTTAACCGCCAGCATCAAACGAGAAATTTCTCCGCCCGATGCAATCTTGACCAGTGGCTTTGGATCTTCGCCTACATTTGGCGCTACTAAAAACTCAATCAAATCAATACCTTTTGCGGTTGCTTTATAGCAATCACCGTTCAACTGGGCCAGACCCTGTGGGTCGTTTTCACGGTTCATTTGGGTGATAAAGCGGGTTCGTTCCATCCCCAGTTCCTGCAGTTGGGCTTCTATACGCTGATTGAGTTTCGCGGCGGCATCCTGACGGCGTACGGAAAGCGCGACGCACTGTTCGGCAAACTGTTGCCGCGCATTGGCCAATCCAATTTCCAAGCTTGCTAATTCCTGATCGCTGTATTCTAAATTACTTAGTTGTTTTTGCAAAAACTGTTTTTTTGTCAGGACTGACGATAAATTTCCGCCGTATTTTCGCATGAGCCGATTTAGATCGTCCAAACGTTCGCGCAGAAATTCGGCCCGACCCGGATCGTACTGAACTGTGACGGCATAGCGGCTTAGCTCGGATTCAATGTCATCCAGCTCAATAGCGGTAGAAGCCAGCCGCTGCAGGATTTCATTGAGTCGTGGATCAATGGCTTTAAGCGCATCACCCTGACGGGATATAATCTTAAGTCGGCTTAAGATGGCCTCGTCTTCTCCTCGTAATGTCTGACTGCCCAAATGCGCGAAAGCCAGTAGCTTTTCAGCATTATCCAACACTTTAAGTTCGGCTTCCAGGGCTTCGTCTTCGCCGGGTTGTGGATTTGCGGCCTCAATCTCCTTATATTGAAATTGATATAGCTCCAGCTTATCCTGCAGATCGGTTTGCTGTTTTTTACGCTGGGTAATCTCCTGCTGCAAGCGGACAAGGCGATGGTAAAAATTAGTGATTGCGGCAACATCAATCAGGCCAAACTGGTCTAAAATTTCCAAATGGCTATCAATGTTAAACAACGATTGGTGCGCGTGTTGGCCGTGCAAGTCAACCAGAAAGTTCCCGATTTTCTGCAGGATATTCAGTGTCACGCCGGAGCCATTGACGAAAGCCCGACTGCGCCCGTTCTCTTGAATTTCCCGCTTAATAATCAGCGTATCTTCCTCCGTATCAATGCCCGATTCTTCCAGGATACTACGCAATTCCGGCGCAGAGGGGCGGTCAAAAACGCCCTCGACACTGGCGCTGCTGAACCCTTTGCGAATTTGGTCGGCCGAGGCCCGCTCCCCCAGCAGCAGAGAGAGGGCATCAATAATAATGGACTTGCCTGCGCCGGTTTCGCCGGTCAAAATGGTAAAGCCGGGTTTAAATTCCAGCCGAAGCGTAGAAATAAGCGCAAAATTTTGGATGGTAATTTCAAGCAGCATATAAGGCAATGAACAATGAATAATGGGCAATGAATAATGGGCATCCCAAAAATAGCAATTCCCGGTCTGAAGTCAAGCCTCTTGCAAAAATTGCTTGCGAATCCTTGCGGGTACGGGTATCATAAATCCGATTTTTTAGAAAGATTAAGGAATAGCAAACTTCAGTTTGTGCGTAATTGCTTGCAAGCTGAAGCTTGCTACTCCGCCGTTTTCTTCTTTTTGAATGGAATGTAAATGACAACAAAAGATTTGCTTCGCCGACAGATGCTGCTGACACGGGCGATGACCGAGCAGGTCTCTGACGATTTGACGGAAAATCATTTAGCAGTTAAGCCGGAGGATTTTGGCAATCCCGGCTTGTGGATTTTAGGGCATATTGCTGTGATTCGCGGGCAGTATTTGTATTATGCGCGTGGTGATCGGAGTCGCTTGCCCGCCGGCTGGTCGGAACTATTTGGAACGGGATCCGTATTGCGCGTGGATTTGGCGATTTATCCAAAGGCCGCGGATATTCGCCGCGTGATGAAGCGTGAATATGAAGACGCCCTGGCTTTTCTGGACACGTTGACGCCGGATGATCTGGAAAAACCGCCGGTGATCGCCACGCCGAATTATCTGACCATTACCGATGTTTTTCTGGCCACCGCCGTGCACGAAGCTTATCACGCCGGGCAATTTGGCTTGATTCGCCGTTTGAGCGGGTTGAATACTTTTGGATAATTGAAGCCGCTTTTCAGCTTGATAAAATCCCGATGGTTATTGATTGAATCTTCTTACAACAACATAGCGCGGTAAACCGCAAATTTTTAACCGCAAAGTTTGCAAAGCCTTACGCAAAGTCACACAAAAAAATGAAAGCTCAGGATAACTTTGCGATAAACTTGGTGAACTTTGCGGTAAAGATTCTCGGGCACAGCGCAAATGTTACTGACCGGAGCGGACGCGTACTTTGATGATATTTGGGACCGCGAGTGCGACGATGCCGAGCGGCTGCTATTGGAAAAACTGGCGGTGGATAATCAGCCGCCCGATCTCGGCATTGAAACGACCCGCGGTCTGTTACACAAGGAAGTTCTGGAACAACGCGACGAGCAAATTGTTATGTCCGTGCCGCTGTTTACCCGCTGGCTGCGCGAAAAGAAGTTTCTGCTGAAGCACTAATTTGTTGTTGGCTTGTTACTTTTTCGGCTGATTTTTAATGATTGGAGGCGCAATGAAAACCTGGAACTTGAAAGAGGCGAAAAGCCATTTTTTTGATATTGTGAAGTTGTGCGGAACAGAACCGCAAATCATCTACGACCGGAATGCGCCGTTGGCGGTCATCGTGGATATTGGCATGTTCAGCCAACTAACCGCATCACGTCAAACCAAGCGGCGTCCCACGGTTCGCCAATTGCTGGCCGAATTGCGCCACATCCAGCAAACAGAACCGGTCGAAATTGAACTTCCTCCACGCGCGGACCGCTTTCAGAAACCGACGGAGGTCTTTGATGAACTATCTGTGTGATACCAACATTATCAGCGAGGTGATGAAGCGGCAGCCTCATCCCGTCGTAGAAACGTGGGTAAATCAACAAGCCCTGGTTCGTTTAAGCGTGATCACTGTGGAAGAAATCTGGTGGGGATTGACCTACAAAGACGCTCACAAACAAAGCGCCTGGTTTGAGCGGTTTGTAGAATTGCGTTGTAATGTCCTGCCCGTCACAACCGCGATTGCCAAACGGTGCGGCCAGTTACGCGGAAATTTTCGCCGGCAAGGCGTTGTCCGCACCCAAGCCGATTTGTTGATGGCGGCAACGGCGTTGGAACACAGTTTGGCCCTGATGACCCGCAATACGAAGGATTTTGAAGATTGCGGCGTTGAGTTGTTCAATCCTTTTTTGTTGGGAAATTGACGATGTGCGCTACTTCGGGCAAAATAAAGATGTAATTTGTGGAGGTTTGAAAGTGTTGAAATACGCAGTTTGGATAGTAATTTTTATGATTATAACATCGCTTGGTTGGGCCCAATCATCCCCGGACGAGCAGTTCACCTTTGCCAAAAATTTGTACAAAGACGGCATGTATTCGCTGGCGGTGGAGCAATTTAAACAGTTTGCCGAGAACAACCCGGCCAGCGTCCATGCCGACGAGGCCCAGTTTATGGCCGGCGAGTGCTACTTTGCCGAGGAGGAATGGAAGTCGGCGGTCGCCCAATACAAAGCGTTTTTGGCCGGCTACCCGACCTCGAAGTATGTGACGCCGGCCTGGTTCAAGCTGGGCGAGAGCGAGTACAAACGCCGCTTTTACGAAGAAGCCGTGGCCGCCTACGATCATCTGGCCAAGCGTTATCCGGGCAGCGAGGAAGCGCCGCGGGCCGCCTTCCGCATTGCCGAATGTTACGAAGCGCTGGAAAATCCCCAGCAAGCGCAGGCGGCCTATGATCGCTTTTTGACCGCCTATCCCAAGCATGAGAAAGTGGCCGAAGCCTTGTTCAACAGCGGCAAGCTGCGCGTTGTGCAAAAAGATTGGGACGGGGCGCAGTCGGCCTTCGATCAACTCATCAAAAATTATCCGCAGCATGATTTGGCCGGGCGGGCCTTGTTGGAGCAGGCCAATGTCCTGCATCTCAGCGGCAAGCTGGAAGCGGCCAAAACCGCCTACGCGGCCTTTATTCTCAAAAATCCGCAGAGCGTGTATGCCGATGACGCACAGTTGGGTTTGGGCGTGACCCTGTTGGACATGGGCAAACAGACCGAGGCCGTGACCGAGCTGACCAAGGTCATCACCATGTATGTGCAGACGGATTTGAAAGATAACGCCCACTATCACCTGGCCGAAGCCTGGCGTATGCAAAAAGATTTTCATCAGGCGCAGGCGAATTATGAAGAAATTATTCGCAATTATCCGCGCAGCGAGTTTTTGGCCAGCGCGGAATACGGCCTGGCGTTGGCATTGGCCGAAGAAGGCAAGGTTTACGCCGCTATCGAGCATTTCGAAAAATTGGTAAAAGCCTTTCCCAATACCGAGTTTGCCCGTTCAGCCCAATTGCGCATTGCCGAAACCAACATCGACAAAGGCCAGCATCTCAACGGCGTTAAGGCTTACCGCCAATATCTGGCCGATTATGACGATTTGACCGACGAAGAACGCATCGACATACTGTTCAAGATTGGCGATGTGTTGGAAAATAAAGTGCAGCGTTACGATATGGCGATCAGCGGTTATCACGATATCGCCCTGCAATTTCCGCAGCACGCCCGCGCCGGGGAAGCGCTGTTTGCCGCCGGCCGCTGCTACGAAAAGCTGAACGACTACGCCGCTGCCCGCCGCGAGTACAACGACGTGCTCAAGGATTACGCCAACTCGCCCCATTATCAACAAGCCAAAGTCCGCCAAAAAGCGATTGAAGACTTTTTGTTGAAGGATTACGAGCCGGCGCTCAAGGCCATCGGCGGCGGCTTGGAAAAAGCTGTGGCCGGGCAATCGACCCCGACCGATCTTTTTGCCATGATTGTCCCGTTCGCCAAAGATTTGCGGATGTATCCCGAAGCCGTCCGCCTGCTGGAAAATTTCATCCGCGCCTATCCCAACGCGCCCGAAATTCCCGCCGCAACTTATTACGCCGCCGAATCTTATCATAAACTGGCCCAAATCGCCCAATTCAATACGGGCCAACAACCCGCGCAATCCGCCGAAAACATCGCCAAAGCCTCCGCCCATTATGGCGCGATCATTCAATCCTATCCGCAGAGCGAGTTTGTGGACGAGGCCGCGGCCCAATTAGCGCGCTATCGTCTGGCGGAATTGGCCTTGCGAACGCCCACGCCTTACGCCGAAATGGCCACCGTCTGCCAATCGTTTACGGAAATGTATCCCAAAAGTCCGGAAATGGCCTGGGCGCTTTACACACTGGGCAAAACACTGACGGAACAAGTGGAAAAGCAAGGCGGGGCCGGGGATGTACAGGCCCGGCAGGCGCTCAATCGCTTGACGATGGAATACAGCCAGAGCGATTATGCGGCTGACGGCTATTTGCTGTTGGGTCAACTGTCGGAGTTGCAGAGCGATTTGACCAAAGCCGACACTTATTATCAGCAAGTCAGCGATTATTACAAAGGATCGCCGGCGGCGGTGCAGGCCCTGTTCCGGCGCGGTCTGTTGCAGCAGCGGCAGAAGGATTTTGTCGGGGCGATTCAGAGCTTTGAGCAGGTCGGGCGAGAGTTCGGCTTTCATGAGTTGGCCGATGATGCCTTGCTGGAAGCGGGTCGCAGCTATGTGGCCGTGCGCAATTATCAGGAAGCGGTCAAAGCGTTTACGCTGCTCAAAAACGCCTATCCCAAAAGCGATTTCGTGGACGAAGCCGATTTGGCGATTGGCCGGACGCTGCGCCAGGCCGGGTTGATGGCCGAATCAACCGAGCAGTTGCAGCGTTTTATTGCTGCATATCCCAATCATCCCCAAATTGAAGAAGCCTATTTGCTGCTGGCCGAAAATCAGCAGCAGGCCGGCGACGGAGCGGCGGCGGTCAAGACACTGCAAATGCTGGTGGAAAAATTCCCGTCCGGGTCGGTCAAGCAAAAGGTGGCCGATTTGCAGTTTGATTCCGGCAAGTACGCCGAGGCGCTGGCCGGCTATCAAGCGTCGCTGACTAAAGACGCACCGCCGGATTTGGCTGGACGGCTGTTGTATCAAATTACCCGTTGCCATTTTCGTTTAGATAAGCTGGAGTTGGCGACCAAAGCGGCCAAGGATTTTAAGAAAAATTACAAAGATCGGCCGGAGGAAATGGCCCGGTTGGACCTGGAATTGGCCGATTATCACCTGCGCCAAAAAAAGTTTGACCTAGCTCGCGATACGTATGACCGGGTAATGCGCGAATACCCGCAAACGAGCGCATACTCCGACGCCCAATACGGCCTGGGCATGTATCATTTTTCGACCGGCAACTATGCCGCGAGCATTCCGATTTTTGAGCAGGTGGCGCGCAATTACGGCGGGCAGGAAATCAGCCGGCTGGCCTATTTTCGGCTGGGCACGGCCTTGTTCAGCGAGCAGCAATTTGAGCAGGCGGCAGTGGCTTATCAACGGTTGGCGCAACAGGATGCTGAGTTGAAATATCCCGACGCTCACTTCAACTTGGCATTGGCGCAGGAAAAGGCCGAAAAATGGACCGAAGCGATGACGAGTTACCGCCGTTTTACCGACAAGTTGCCACGCCACGAATTGGCCGGGCGGGCCTACTTTAAAATCGGCTACTGCCTGTTTGAAAGCGGCAAATATCGCGAGGCCGTGGACGCCCTGCGCTTCTCTTTGGACAAAGTAACCGGCGACGACAAGGCCGAAGCCCAGTACTGGCTGGGCGAAGCCTACTTCAATCTGGGCGATTACAAAACCGCGGCCATCGAGCTGCTGAAAGTGCCCTACCAATACCCGACGGCCATGGAAGGCATGTGGGCCGTGACCGCCGACTTTAAGGCCGGCGTGGCCCACGAGAAGATGGGTCAGTTTGTGGAAGCGACCCGCCTGTACAACAAGATTATCGACAAGCATGGCCGCGACAGTCAATGGGGTCGGGCGGCCAAAGAGCGGTTGGACGCGATGGGGAAGTGATGTAATCGAATGGAGCGTTATGACCTGGCATATCCTCACCAAAATCGCCGCCGGCAGCTTTGGCACGGTCTATCGGGTTCAACATGAACAGACCGGCCAAATTGCCGCGCTTAAGATTATTCATCCTGCGCAACGACATCAACAACGCCGCATCAAGGGCGCGTTTCTGTCCGCACAGAAGATTCAGCAAGAAAACTGCGTCCGCATGATCGAATGGTACGAACTCGCTGGCGACTTCGGCTTTGTCATGGAATTTATTGACAGCCGCCCCATTTCTGTCCTGCGCCAAGCCAATCTGAACGCCATCATCCGCGCCATTGTGCAAGTCTGCAACGGGTTAGATGCCATCCATACCGCCGGACTGATTCACCGCGATCTCAAGCCGGAGAATATCCTGATCACTCAAATCTCCACCCAAATCCCCGGCATCTCCCAAACTCCCCAAATCCCCGGCATCTCAGAGACCGATTCGACCCTTTCCAACCAAGCAGATGCCGGGGATTTTTCTACCCGGACAGATGCCGGGAATTTCTCCGGAGATTTTCTGGTCAAAATTACCGATTTTGATCTGGCCCGTTTCGACGCCGGCTCCTTGCTGACCGAAACGGGCGTGTTCATGGGCACATTCCAGTACGCCTCGCCGGAGCAGTTTGAGCGCCCGCGTCAGCTTGATCCGCGCAGCGACTTGTATTCGCTGGGCGTGATTTTGTACGAACTCGTCACCGGGCAACGGCCTTTTGACGGCCACGATGTCCGCGAGATTATGTTTCATCATTTGCGCTCGCAGCCCGCGCCGCCGCGCCGGATTGCGCCCTATCTGCCGGAAGCGGTGGAGACGGTCATCCTGCGCCTGCTGCAAAAGGAACCGCGTGATCGTTATCCCAATGCCCGCGAAGTGGCTGCCGCCTTGCAGCAAACCCTGTCCGACAGCCAAACCGTGATCATTCAGGCCACCGGCAATTATTTGCTGCCACCCCGCTTTGTGGATCGCCGCGAGCCTTTGAAAATCCTGCAGCAAGCCTTTGCTCGTAGTGACGAATTCATTCGTCATTCCCAACAAGCAACGAATGAATTCGTTACTACGAACCTTGTTGCGCCCAACATCATCTTTATCGCCGGGGAATCGGGCCTGGGCAAGTCCAAATTGTGGGCGGAATTTGCCGACGGCTGTAAGCATAGCGCCCGCATCTTTCAAACCGTTTGCCGCAACCAGGGCGCGGCCTACGAGCCTTTGCGCGACATCGTTTTGCAAGCGGTGGCGGCATTGGGCGATTTGTCCGACGCGCAAAAAGCCGAATGCGCCGGTTTTTGCGCCTGGGATTTGGTCAAAATTGCTCCCACATTGGCGGCCGAGCCGTTCATGTCGCGCATCGAAAAATTGCCGGAACTCTCCGACCCCAAAGCCGCCGAAATCCGCCTCTTCGACGCCGTCACCACGTTGATCAAGAATCTGTCGAAATTCATAATTCCTAATTCTTCATTCTTAATTTTCTTCGACGATCTGCACTGGGCCGACGAGCAAATCTGCAAATGGCTGGCCTACGCTGCCCGCAATCTGAAAAACCTGCCTGTCTTGATCGTAGGCGCATACCGTGATACGGACATGACCGGGACGCCGCTGGCCCGCGCTTTGCCCGAACTCCGGCGCGACGGTCGCCTGACTGAAATTGCCCTGGCCCCGCTGCCTATGGAAGATGTGAGCGACTTACTCGTGTCCATGATGGGCAAGTCCGATCCACTGGAGTCACGCTTTGCCGCCGAGATTTTTAAGCAGACCAACGGCAACCCCAACTTTATCCATGCTGTGATGAACCATTTGCTGGAAAGCGGCCAACTGCGCCGGTTGGAAGGCCGGTGGGATTTGGACATCGAAACCTTTTCCGAGTTCATCTTGCCCGACTCTATCCGGCAGGTGATTGGCGAGCGGCTGGATCGCCTGAGCGAGCCGGTGCGCCGGACTTTGCAGGCCGCAGCCGTGATTGGCAAAAGCTTTGATCTGGATTTGTTGATCGGCATTATGTCCCCGCAAACGTCCCGGGCACTTGAAACCGCAAATGTAAAAATGTCCCCGGCACTTGAAACTGCACAAAAGCTTGAAGCAGCGCAGATCTTAAAAGTGCCGGGGACATTGTCTGCTGACCTGGACAGCGTACTGGACGCTTTGGCCAATGCCCGCGCCGCCAAGCTGATTGACGAATTGGACGATACGGGCGAGCATTACCAATTTACCCACGACGCCATCCGCGAGACGTTGGAGCGGGAGACGCACCCGCGCCGCCGCAAAAGCCGGCACCGCGCCGCCGGTGAATATTTGGAGCTACGCCACGCCGCCGACTTAGACGCCGTGACGCCCGACCTGGCCCGCCACTTTGACGCCGCCGGCGTGACCGACAAGGCCATTACCTATAGCCTGAAAGCCGCCGATCTGGCCAAAAAGGATTACGCCAACGAGCAGGCCATTTATTGGTACGACCGGGCCATTGCCTTGCTGCCGGATACGGATGAAAGGAAGGTGGATGCGATTTTTGACAAACTTCGAATTCTAAACCGAATTGGTTCTTGGGATGAATACGAAAGACTATGTCAAGATGTACAAGTCATGTGTCAAGCAAATGGCGACCAAAAGAGATATGCAATTGGATTGAGATTGCTTGGCGAAATCTATTGGCGGAAAGGGGATTATGTAAAAGCGATTGACTATACGACTAAATCTTTAGAACTGCATAAGCAATTAAGCGATGATTCGAGTTGCTTGAAGGCTCTTGCAAATATCAGCGCCATTTATTACGATTCGTCAAATCTTGAACAAGCTATGGAATTTAGTGAAAAAGCACTCAACTTAAGTGAGCAGCTAAATGATGACCAAATTTATTCGGATGTGATCGGAAATAGAGGTAATATTTATGGCGACACCCAAAACTATAAGATGGCGCTTGAATGTTATCAGCGTCGACTTACAATGGCAACCGCTTTAAATGATGCGCTTGGCGTGGCGGCAGCGATAAATAACATAGGCACGATTTACGAAGCGCAGGGCGACTATAAAGAAGCACTTCGCTATTTTGAGCAAGCATTGGAACACGGCAAAAAAATTGGAAATCTCCTGCTAATTTCGAAATCATATAGCAATATAGGAATTGTTTGCTCGCATTTAGGAAATATACAGCGCGCATACGAGTGTTACTGTCAACAGCTAACAATAAGCAAGGCAACCGGGAATAAAGATGGCTATGCCTTTTCAATGAACAATTTGGGGGCACTGTGTTATGAAAAAGGGGATTACAGCGGTGCGGAGAAATTTTTTCTTGACTATCTGGCGATCAGCCAGGAGATAGGAAGTTTGCGTCATCTTTCTATGGCCCATAACAACTTAGGAGCTGTTTATATGGAAGAAAGTAGTTATGACAAGGCCATTTATCATTGCACCGAAGGTCTTAACCTGGCTAAAAAGAAGGACCATAAGGTCGAGATTTCCGAGGCATTGGGTACTTTGGGCTCTATTCATGCGCTTAAAGGCGAGTTTGACAAAGCCGTCGATTATACTAAACAGAGCTTAATGTTAAATCAGGAAACCGGTAATCGAAGGGGTCTAATTGGTGACTTTGGGTGGCTTGCAGAGATCGCAAAAATGAAAAATGAATTTCAACAAGCTGCTGTTTATTATGATCAAGCGATTGAGGTTGCACGTAATATAGGATTGAAATACAAACTTTCAGAGTTTTTAGTGGGCAAAGCTGATCTTGTGCTTACTCAAGGGAATATTGCTTTGGCAGATACCCTTAATCAAGAATCGTTTGAAATTGCTACAGAAATAGAAAGATCTGAAATTATTTTTAAAAGTGAACTTCTGTCCGCAAAAATTGACTTTGCTAACCATCGACATTTGTCAGGTGTTGAAAAGATGGTAGGAATGCTTTCCAAAGAGAGTCAAGAACTCAGAATGGTCGATCTCCATTACGAGCTCTGGAAAATGAAAACCAGCCCCGACCTCACCGACCTGCAATTGGCCGCAGGCGCAGAGGAGCATCGGCAGCAGGCGTTGGCGTTGTATCAAACGCTGTATGCCAAAACGCCGAAGTATGCGTATAAGCAACGAATAATGGAACTCTCAAAGATTAGCGGTGAATAAACCCGTCAAAAAGGTATGAACGAATATGCGGTTTGAGATCATATTAGCCCCGGAAGCCGTAGACGATCTAAAAAGTCTGGCTGCCGGTCAACGCGCAGAATCAAGGACGCTTTGGAAACCCATCTGCGCTACGAACCGGACAAGATCAGCAGAAGTCGGATTAAGCGCTTGCGCGGGCTCAAGCGGCCCAATACCGGTTGCGCGTGGACGAGTTACGCATCTTTTACGATATTCATGAACAGTCGGTTGAAGTCCTGGCTATCATGCCTAAATCACTGACGGACGAATGGTTAGAAAATTATGGAGAGGCGCTATGAAAAAGGTTATGGCAACAGAAATTCAATCTCACTTTTTTGACTACCTGCAATTGGCGGCGACGGAGAACATTGTCATCGTTCGTAACGGTCAGCCCGTGGGCATGTTGATTGGGTTGATGGATGAAAATGAGGCGGATGATGCTATCGAAAGCGATCCTCGTTTTTTGCGCCGGATTGCCGCGGCTCGGCGCAGTTTGCGGGCCGGTAAAGGCATTCGATTGGAGGATATGGATGTTAAGCTATGAAATTAAAGACAAAAAACTGGAAAAGAAATTCTCCCGCGTTTTGAAAGCCGCGTTCGATAGCGATTTTGAGCAGGCCATGACGCATTTCTTGACGTTACCGGGCACATCACCGCGCAAGCCACGCGCCGATAGGATTTATCAGCAGTTGCGGAAGAAAATTTTGGTCAAGCAACCGGAATTGGCCGGTCGGGATCGGCAAACGATTCTGCAGGAATTTGACCGCCTGTCGCAAAAAGCGGCGGCCAATTTGCCCTATGCCACTGTTGATGAATTTATGCAGGTGATGCGGCGGGAGACGCTACGATGAAAGCGCTGTTGGACACCAATATTTTTGTCATTGACCGATTCTTTCAACGGGATGCGCGTTATACCCACAAACCATACAAAGGAGAATACAATGACCACGTTGTCTATCCAATTATCGGACGATCGTTTTTTTGTGCTCGATCTAAAAATAAGAAAAATGGGTTATACCGATGTGGAAACTTTTCTGGACGCGGTGATTGATGGCGATTTTGATGAGGACGACATTGCCGATTTGTGCCGTCAATTTGAACGCGAGGTGGAAATGGCCCGGCTCAGGGGCGAAAAAACTCCGATTTATTACGCCAATAGTCTGGCCGATGTGGAACGGCTGTTGGCCGAGGCTGTCAAAACGCCGTCGGAGAAAGTCACCGACGACGAATGGGACAAGCTTGAGCATGAGTTTGAAGCCCAATATGACGCCTATCAAAAGGGCCGGAACGGAAAATGACCCCCCAAATCAAAAGACTTCTATCAGCCCGGCACGATGTGGGCAATATTGCCTTTGATTTAGCCGCCCAATCCGGCAACCGGGATTTGGGTCGCCGATTTATTCGGTCTGTCGAAAAAACCTATAAACTTTTGGCAAAAATGCCGTTTTTGGGTTGCGCCCGCGAGTTTGAAAATCCGATCTTTAGCGGCTTGCGGTCATTTCAAGTAAAAGACTTTACCAGGTATCTCGTTTTTTATAAACCGCTGACGGCGGAAAAGGGCATTGAAGTTTATCGGGTTATCTACAGCGGACGCGATTTGGAGCAGATATTTAAATGAAAAGCGTTTTGCCGGATGAAAGCAAAGACCCTCACGAATCCAATGCCCGTGAGGGTTTTTGCTTTTTTGCTTGAAGTCCGATTTTACAGGTATAGACGCGGCCCAATGGCGATTGAAACCCCGGAAAAGCCATCTTCGTCCCAGGCGCGTTTGTCGTCAAGCCCTATTGGGCGCACACCCTTTAAGCTGTTCAGTCGTATGTCAACCCCTATGACAAAATTCTTAGAAGCGATATAGTCCATTCCACCAAAAAGGTGCCAGCCCCATTCATTCCAAGAGTCAATATCTTCATGATCAATCAGGTAGAGATTCGGTCCAATCCCAAGACGGAAATTCAGAGCTCCTGATCCCGTGCGAGGCTAACAGTCGTGAAACTTATTTCTGCAAAAGCGGTTAACGCCGATTTTGCTCCCTAAAAAGGGTTGCTTTGAGCGTGAATCTCATGAGACCATTTTTGTAAAGTTTCCAACGCGGATTCAGCGTTTACAAGGGTTGGAGACATTGGATATTCAAAAATGGTCTCACTCCAGATTCACGCGGATCAGGAGGTCTGAAGTTAGACGTTGTGCTGGACGCCCTGGCCAATGCCCGCGCCGCCAAGCTGGTTGACGAGTTGGACGATACGGGCGAGCGCTACCAGTTTACCCACGACGCCATCCGCGAGACATTGGAGCGGGAGACGCACCCGCGCCGCCGGTGAATATTTGGAGTTGCGCCAAAGTCCAATAATGCAATTGGAAAGATGTTATGGCTGGCTGAAAGGTGATTACGAATCAGCGATTTCTTATTATCAACAAACACTTATGTTATATGAGCAAATCCACGATGAAAAAGGAATTGCCATCAGCTTTTTAAATGTACTACTTATCAGACCGGAAAAGCTGCATCCCCTCCTGAATCATACCCAGAAACCAGCCGCCTTTTTGGCGCTTGTTCAGCGCGTTCAGTTCAATGGCTGCTCGTTCATGACTGATCCGCTCGTCAACCAGATCCTTATAAATTTGGTCGGCAATCGTTCGTCTTTTAATTGCGTCGAAGCCGTCAAACAGCCCTTCGAGGATACTGAACAGCCTGGTTAGCCAGCCGGTGCTTTGCGTATTAACTGCAATTTTTTCGCGCACATGTTGAATTGTGATACGCAAATTTGAGTTAATGATTTGAATGGCTGTTTGCATTTCATCGCGCTGTGCCGCTGACCGATGGCGGACCTCTTCAATTGTTTCTTGCACATATTCTTCGCACAGCAGCCCATACTCTTGAAAATTGGCCAGTCCGCGTAAACCCTCTTCCAACTCTGCTTTGTTGTCTCTGAGCGCTTTTTGACAAAGTTGATAGCATTTGTCCCAGGCTTGCCAGCGGTACACAAAATCCAACCCGGTGCCTTTGATATTCTGAATGCCCATTACCCGATTAAAAAAACCGGGCGGTGTTTCATTAGCAATCGTGTCCACGATTTTATTGCCGGGCGCAAAATAGTCTTGTACCACGTATAATTTGCGGCTGAACCATTGCCAGGCGGCGTCTTTAAACTGTGCGTCCACTTCCGCTCGTTGCGCCGGCTGTGATATTGTTACCTTTTCTACTAACATGGTATATTCTTTGAGTGTTTGCAGATCGGCAGAAAGATGGCGTGTTAGCGACGTAACATGCTTGTCGGCAATGCCCAGTTTTTTTAATTCCGCGCCCAACTGTTCCGGTTGCATCCACAATTCCAGCAGTCGGGCTTGTTCTGAGGGTAGCTGAAGCGTCTGTTCCGTCGCAGCGTCTTCTATTCTTTCACCAGTGGATAATACCGCTGTTACCATCACGGCGAGCCGGGCGCGAATCAAATCATCGGACATGGGCAGTCGGAATTTGCGGGCCATTGTCTGCAAGTGCTGCCGCGCTTCTGCGACGGTCGCCTCATTTCCGCGTGGCCATAAGCTGACATGATCAATATACTGCGCCCACGCTTCTTTGATGTAACCCATTAACCCGTTAAGATTTCCGCCAATCAGAAAATGCCGATCCGCCGACAGATCTTCTACCAGAACGCTGGCAAAAACACGTGAACGCGGAATGCGATCCGCCCGATTATTAACAACGGTGGTCAGCCAGGCGCCGGGATCGGCCTGATAATCATGTGTGTCAAAGCCCAGGCGAATCCAGTTGCCGACGCAGCCGAGGCGCTCGTTGGCCGACATACCGTTGCTGAATTGCAGCCGTCGCGTTTGATACGGGGCAATGGGGTACACTTTCAAGTTGCCAAGATCGGGAATGACCCGGTCGGCAATCTCTTTCAATAAAAAGTCGCGCTCTACGCCCAACTCGCGGGCCAATCCGATCAACAAAGCCAGATTATACGGATGTTCCTCATACGGAAAGCGACTCAGAATATCCGGAGTGAGCAGACCCGCCTCCAACCAGCCTACGCCTTTTATGCTTGTTCCAAAACGTTGTGCGCCCTCCGTCAAAATGGGCAGCATTTGTTCCTCGGAGGTGATCAATTGCCCGTTAAGCGGGATAAACTCCGTCATAACTTCGGGGATGTTGATGCCGGCAGGGCCCATGATGTCTTCATGATCCGGGTACGCATTGGTGAGGGTAGAAAAATCGTCCTGCATCCATTGTTTTTGCAGTACCCGCACGTAAGAGGGCCGCCGCGATCACGATCGCCGGGAAGGGCGTATCGAAAGCGAAGATGGCGACGAAGGCCAGCGCGGCGATGGCCCACATCCAGTGGTTCTTCAGCGCCCGCGTGCCAATGCGGTGCGCGGCATGCAGCACCAGTGCCGTGACGGCGGGCTTGAGGCCATAGAAGATGCCGGCCACCAGCGGCAG
>CAYOLL010000002.1:0-94121 GCA_964404765.1 uncultured Gemmatimonadota bacterium
ACACAACCCGGCGCATTTACTCCAAAACCCAAACTTATTTTATCGACGTTCCTTATCCTGTCCATCCTGTTTATCCATGTCGATAAATACCTGAACATGGTTGTGGATAACGCAAATATTTGAGCATAATTTTATAAGGAGGTTTTTATGCTGATGGACGATCATAATGCCAGATCGGAAGATTTTCGGGAAAGTTTTAAAGAACTGTTGCAGATGCAAATGCAAGCGCTTATTTCCCGGTCGAAAATTCCGGCCTTCGAAAATAAAGAAGTGGATGATCTTTTTTCGGAAATCGAGCAGAAACAGGACGAAATTATTAACAACTACTGCATCACAAAAAAAAGAAATATCTCCGAAGCGCAACAGGTTACCGTGGAAGCTTTGGCGCATCGCGTGAGTGTTCTGGAAACCAGTCTCCGCATGGCGCTGGAGCGGCTGGAGCACCTTGAAAAATCGGTCAAAAGTTGAGGGGAATATGGGGGATGCAACAAAGAGTACTCAGCAAGTCAATGATTTGCTGACGGCAATGGTTAAAAGCGGGGCGTCTGATTTGCACTTTAAAGCCGGTAGTCCACCGCTGATGCGGATCAACGGGCAATTGATTCCCGCCAAATACAATAAGCTGACGGCCAAGGACACCGAGTTTATTGCCAATGCGCTGATGACTGAAGATCATCGCGCCAAATTTTCACACACCAACGATTTGGATTTGTCTTATAGCATACCGCAATTGACCCGCTTTCGCTGCAATATTTTTCGACAGCGCGGTTCGGTAGCCATTGTTCTGCGCATCATTCCAATGAAAATTCCGGCCATCGACGAGTTGGGCTTGCCGGCGTCGATCCGTACGCTGGCGCTGGAACATCGCGGCATGGTGCTGGTCACCGGGGTGACCGGCAGCGGTAAATCGTCCACCTTAGCCGCAATGATGAACGAGGTCAATAATACGCGGCGGGCGCACGTCTTGACGATTGAAGACCCGATTGAGTTTTTGTACACCGACAAGATGGCGTCGATCAATCAGCGTGAAGTCGGGGCGGACGCTACCGATTTTCCCCTGGCTTTGCGGGCGGCTTTGCGTCAAGACCCGGATGTGATCTTGGTGGGCGAAATGCGTGACCCCGAAACCATTTCCATCGCTATGAAGGCGGCTGATACCGGCCACATGGTTTTTAGTACCCTGCACACGACCAATGCCGCTAAAACAATTGATCGCATTATCGACTACTTTCCGCCGCATCAGCAGCAACAGGTTCGCTTTCAATTAGCCTCCAATCTGCGCGGCATTATTTCGCAGCGCCTGATGAAGCGCATGGATGGCAAGGGTCGGGTCGTAGCCTGCGAGGTTATGGTGAACACTTCTACCATTTCCGAGTATATAACCGAGCCGGGCAGCACCGCCAGAATTTTGGACGCGATTGAAGAAGGGCGCCAGCAATATGGTATGCAAAGTTTTGATCAGGCGATTTTGGAACTGCACAATCAAGGCGTGATTGATCAAGAAACGGCTTTGGCCAATGTCTCCAACCCCAGCGAGTTTTTATTGAAGCTGGGTGGAATTGTCAATGGATGATCTGAACGGATTAAAAATAGAACGCGGATGAGACGGATTACGCGGATTTTCACGGATAAAATTGATAAGATCGATAAGATCTTTGGAAAGTTTTATCCGTGTAAATCCGTTTCATCCGCGTTATCCGCGTTCTATCTTTTGAATGGAGTGGAGGCGTAAAAATGGAAGACACAATTGCTTATCGCGAAGTGACGACAACCGAAGCCGACCCGGTCATTTTAAAATTTCCCACCGATTTACCAACCGATGATGGTGAACCCTTGGAATCTCCCTGGCATCGCATGGCGATCAACGTTTTGGTTGAGTCGCTTGAGTATCACTGGCGCAGCCGCAGCGATTATTTTTGTGGCGGCAACATGTTTGTATACTTCAGCGCGCGTCAAATTCGTAATAAAGATTACCGCGGGCCGGACTTTTTTCTGGTTAAAAATGTAAATAAAGAGCCTTTGCGCGGATCATGGATTGTATGGGAAGAAGACGGGCGTTATCCGGATTTAATTGTCGAACTGCTTTCCCCCACGACGGCGCGGATTGATAAGACCATTAAGAAAGACCTTTATCAGGACGTGTTTAAGACAGCGGAATACTTTTGTTATGACCCGGATAAGCTGGCTTTGATTGGCTGGCGATTAAGCGATGAGGCCAAATATAGGCCGATTCCGCCGGATAAACACGGTCGGCTCTGGAGTGATGTTTTGCAGATGTGGTTAGATCGCTGGGAAGGACTGGCCTACGGTCGGTGGGATCACTGGCTGCGTTTTTTTGAACCGTCCGGCGATATGGCTTTGCTGTGGCAAGAGGCGGAAAAAAGCGAGGCGCTCAACGAAAGAAAGCGCGCTGATGCTGAAAGAAACCGCGCCGATGCTGAAACCACCACTCGTCAAGCCGCCGAGAATGAAGTCGAGCGGTTGAAAGCTGAATTGATGAAGTTGCAGGCAAAATAAGCGGAGGCGCTGCCATGCCGCTAATGCGCATTTGCGGAAAATCCGAAAGCCTTTACACCCTTTTGATAATGATAAGCCATCCAAATATTCTCGCGGGTATTGCCATAAAAAGCTGTCTGTTTTTAACATCAACATCCTGGAGGAAAAAATTTTAGTGAATCGTAAACGCTTGACTCTTCTGATCCTGCTGACATTCCCGCTTTTGTCCAACTGCGTCTACTTCAACACCTTTTACAATGCCCGCAAGTATTTTAAAGAAGCGCAAAAGCAGCAATCGTCTTATGGCAATAAACCCTCTCAACAGCAAATCGACCTGTACAACAAGTGTATTGAGCGCTGCGCCAAAGTCGTGGGGCGTTACAAAAAAAGCGGCTATGTGGATGACGCGCTGTTTTTGATGGGCAAATCGATGTTGGGCAAGCAGGAGCCACAAAACGCCATCACCACGCTGGAGCAGTTGGTCGAAAGTTATCCCAACAGCGACTATGTGGATGAGGCATCCTTGCTTATCGGGCAGGCTTATTACGATCTCAAAAGGCCGTCGGAAGCGCTGGTCATTTTTAGAGAAACCATCGAAAAATTCCCGCATCGTTCCTTTGCTGTCCGCGCCCAATTTTCCATCGGCGACATTTTCTTCGTTAAAGAGGACTATAAACAGGCCGTAGTTGAATATTCACGGGCGCTGGAAATGAAAAGCCGCGGCCCGGTGGCGCTGGAGGCATACACCCAAATTGGCGAGTGCTATCTAAAGCTCAAAAACTACCCGGAGGCGCAGCAGGCTTTTGCTCGTGCGCGGAGCTTAACCCCGGATAAAAAGCGCCGCTATGACTTCAGTCTGAAAGAAGGTCAATGCTTAATCGAAATCGAGGAATATGATCGGGCACAGCAGCTTTTTAAAAATCTTAAAGCCAATGCGCCGACACCCATGGAAAGAACGCGGCTTGACGTAAAAATCGCCGAAACCCATTTTGGCCTCAATGAAAATCTGGCTGCTTTAGAAATTCTTCAGACCATTTTGCAGGATCGCACGAACATGGCGGCGGCAGCGGACGCTAACTTTGCCATGGGCCGATATTTTGAGAAGTCCGCAGCCTACGACAGCGCCTTGGTCTATTACGAAAGCGCAGCTAAGGGCGGTAGTTCTACAGAAAATGAAACGGCTGTCCGCGCCGGACAGAAAAAGCAAGAACTTCAGCGTCTGCAAAGCCTTAAGAAAATTACGGACGATCCGGAAAAAGCCGCTGAAAGTTATTTTACGCTCGGCGAACTCTATTTATATGATTTCCAAAATGTGAAGCAATCCGTTCAGCATTATCGCGTTGTCACGGACAGCTTTTCGCAAACGTCATACGCACCCAAAGCGATGCTGGCGCTTGGCTTTGTTTATGAGCAGTGGGAGGATCAGCCAGACTCCGCCGACGCTTTGTTTGGCCGGCTATTGCGGGATTACAGCGCCACGCCGGAAGCGGACGCAGTTCGGACCCGTTTTGGTCTGCCGGAAAACAAGAGATTGTACCAAATTCCTAAAGAGCCTGAACCAAAAGCTAAGCCGGATAGTGTGGCGGTAAAAAATGATCTTCCGACCACTGCGGCGGCAACAGACAGCGCAAAAAATGCCGATAATATTCCCAAAACCATTAAATGGCCGGAAGCCTCACCGGATTCAAGTCTAACCGAACCAAAAAACGCGGCAACGGATTCCACATCCGCTTTGCCCATTCAACCCGGCCTGACGAGTCCGGCGATAATTGATTCGCTGCCGAAACTTCCGCTGCCGGAAAATGTCATGTTATCACAACCCGCGGATTCCAGCAGTCAGTCGCCGGCGGATAGTTTAAAATCCAAACCGAAACTTGAACCTTAGAGGAGAAATTTATGATTTCACGTAAAGCATTGTGGGTCGTTGTGTTGCTGGGTCTTATCTCTGTCCGGGCCAGCGCGCAGACGACGATTTCCAGCGTTGAAGTGAGCAACATTACCAGTTCCAGTTTTACAGTGACCTGGGTTTCGCAAAATCGGGAAGCCGGTTCCGTTTCCTACGGCGTTTCTTCCGGAAATTTAGTCAATCAATTGGCAGATGCCCGCACTCTGCCGGCCAGTGATTTTTACGACGCCGTTTTTGATCCAGGCCAGGCGCAGACGCATTTTGTGCAGATTACCGGACTAAATGCGGCGACGGCTTATTACTTTAGAATTCGTTCGGGGGGATCACTCAGCCTGCTGACATACCAGGCGATCACTGCGCCACAATCCGGCAGCGTCCCCCTGCCGCCAAACGCCATTCTAAGCGGCATCATTACCGCGCGTGACGGAGTGAATACGGTGCGGGTGCCAGGCGCACTGGTCTCATTTTATCTGGCAAAGTCCGATGGCCGCCGCTCGCAGCAAATTACGACGATCTGCAATCGTGACGGCAACTATACCGCCTTTACCGGATCATCGTCATTAACCCAAAGTCTAACCGGCTATTTTGATTTTAACTCGACCAGCGACCTGTTGTTTATAGCCAGTTATGGCGGATCGACCGGTCAATTTGCCGCCTCCTATCCCCTACCCCAAATCGGCACGCTGGCAAGTGATATGTTTATCATGCAGGTCAATCTGCTCTTGCAGGTCAATCTGAGCCCCCAAATTTTGCCGGCAATTCCGGCGATCACCATTAATGAAGACGATTCCCTGCTCTACAATCTGGACCGGCATGAGTTTGATCCGCAAGGCAACACAACCCGCCTGTTCTGGGGCATTCGCAACAATGCGACCAGTCTGTTAAGTAAAGCCGAGATTCGAGCCAACGGCTCCAGCCAAAGCCTGTTTATTAAGCCGGTTGCCAACTTAAGCGGCAGCGGCTCAATCAAGCTGGAGTTGTATCAGCCGGTTCTTGATCTCTTAGCCAGCCAGAATGTCACCATTACGGTCACTGCCGTTAATGATGTGCCGCATATTCGCAATCTGCCCCAGACCGCATACCCGGAAATCGAAATTAACAAGCCGTTTTCATTTCAAGTCGAAGCCAGCGACGAAGACCACGCCAACAGCCTGCTAAGCTATTCCCTATTGGACGCGCCAACCGGCATGACCATTTCCAGCGCCGGCTTGATTACCTGGACTCCGGCGCAGCAGCAAACCGGCATCCAGCACACCGAAGTTATTGTGCGTGATCCTGTCGGCGATGACGATCAGCAGCCGCTTTATGTCGTCGTTCTGGGAGGGAAGGCCCCGAAAATTCAAAGTGTCGGCAACACAAACGGGCGTGAAGATGCCGCAGCCAGCTTAAATATGACACCCTTCATCAGCGATTACACCGGACTCCTGTCAAGCTTGCGCTGGCAGTGGACACCAAGCGCCCATGTGACCGTCCGGCACGATACCCTGACCAGCGTGGCGACATTTACACCAACCGCCGATTGGTATGGCACGGAAAACGTCTTTGTCCGGGTAACGACGCGTGACAATTTAACCAGCAATCTGGCAACCATCGGGGTGACATTTTTACCGGTAAACGATGCTCCGGTCATGAGCATTTTTTCGCCGCTGCAATTTTTGGAGGATAGCTCCGGCCAACTCAATCTGAACGATTACGTCAGCGACATTGACAATACTGACCAAAGCTTGCGCTGGAGCGTAATACAACCGCCGACGGTCGCTATTTCCATTAATTCACAGACCAATATTGCTACTTTTACGCCGGCGCCAAACTGGTCCGGCTCAGTAGTCGTGTCCTTTGTTGTGCGTGATGATTCTTTAGCAGAGGCTTCCGGCGCTTTGGCGGTGACCGTTCAACCGGTAAACGATCCGCCGGTTCTGACCGGTTTTGCCAGCTTTTACAGTATGAAAGAGGATGAATCTTTTCAGCTGAATTTATTGCCATTTGTTTTCGACTGGGATGATATTCAATTTACCTGGGATGTTATTGGTGAAACCCATATAACGGCTGAAGTCAGCGCCGGCGGCCGTCTGTCCATCACGCCGCAGTTAGATTGGTACGGCACGGAGCATCTCAGCATATTTGTGACCGACGCCGCCGGGCTTTCGGCGGTGGACGAGTTTGATTTTTATGTGTTTGCCGTCAATGATCCGCCGCGATTCAGCCCGGTTAATGTCCCGCCTATTGCCGAAGGCGTCCAGTTCCGGCTGCCGATTCAAGTCGCCGATCCGGAAGGCCAGGCCTTCACCGTTCAGGCGCTGACCCTGCCCACCGGCATGACCTTCAACGCCCAAAGCCGCGAACTGGCCTGGACGCCGCAGAATTATCAGGTTGGCCAGCATCGTGTCAGCCTGTCTGCCGATGACGGGCAACCGGCGCGTATAGCATCTACGCTGGACTTTACGCTGACGGTGCAAAATACCAACAACCCGCCAACCATCCGTCCACTGAATAATATCTCGGCAGATGAAGGCCAGATCGTGGCTTTTCAGGCGGTTGCCGCCGATTCGGATATGGTTCACGGGGAAACGCTGACCTTTTCCGACAATACCCCCATTTTTGAGATAAACCCGGCCACCGGCCAAGTCAACTTTACCACAACGAATGCCCATAACGGTCAGCACAACATCACCATCACCGTGACCGACAAAGGCGGCTTATTTGCCCAGACCAGCTTTGTTTTAACGGTTAGTAACGTCAATGACCCGCCAAAAATCAGCGGATTTCCAAGCGAAATTCGCTTTAACGAAGATACTGTCTATAATGCGTTGGACCTGGATGACTATGTGGCCGACCCCGACGATGCCGACGCTGCCTTAACCTGGCAGTCGCCGTCGATTACGCGCCTCACCGTGGCCATTGATCCGCAAACCCATAACGTAACCATGACCCCGGAGCTTAACTTTAACGGCACCCGCGCCGCCAAATTTATTGTGACTGACCGGGCAGGTGCGCGTGATAGCATCACCGCCGCCATCCGGATTCTACCGGTTAACGATCCGCCAAATGCGTTTAACCTGTTGACACCAGCGAATTTAGCCGTAAAAAATAAGCAGACGGTCACGCTGGATTGGGAAAACAGCTCGGATCTGGAAAGTGGCGCAGTCACCTACGTGCTGCGCTACGGAGTTAACCCAAGCCTGGCCGGAGCCACAGAAGTCCCCAACATTTCCGCTTCGACATTTGATGTTAGCCCATTGATCGACCGGACTACCTATTATTGGCAAGTCGCGGCGCAAGACCCCGACGGCGCACAGACTTGGACATCAATCTGGCAATTCCGGATTGATCTGAGCGTGCCGGTGGATTTGCGCGCCTTTTCGGCTATTGAGCAGCCGGGAAAAGTTCGTTTGGAATGGGAAGTTAGCCGCAACGAAGGCTTGGTTGGTTTTAATGTCTACCGGCATGAATTACCGGAATTTGCTGCTGCACAACAACTTAACTCCCTGTTAATTATCGGTGGCCCGCTGTTCGAGTATGAGGACGAAACGGCTCTGGCCGATCAATCGTATCGCTATTGGCTGCAAGCTGTTGAAGCCGACGGGCAGACTACGCTGTTTGGCCCGGTCAGCGGACGCGCTTTGGCTACGCAAGCCATCCTGTTGGGCAATCGCCCCAACCCGTTCCGTGATCAAACGACAATCGAATTCTATTTGCCGCAGGCACAGCAGGCTTCCCTGATCGTCTACAATACCGCCGGGCAACTGATTCGTGAACTTGTTAATGGTAATATGCGTGCGGGCCGTCATCAAACGCTGTGGGATGGGCGCGATATGAATGGCCAGACGATAAGTTCCGGCGTTTATCTGAGTATTTTGCAATTGGGTTCACGAAAGTATACACAACGACTGCTGTTAGTGCGTTAGCCAATTTTTTCGCAACTCGTCGAGCCGATTACTGTTACGCTCTTGAAATTACCCTTAACGTTCTTAACGTTACTAAAAGCCAAAAGAAAGGAGTTGTCCGATGTCTATTATGGAAGCCGAAATTTACGCCTCGCCGGTTACGACGTTGATTCCGCCTAAGCCCGTTGCGTCGGCCAAACCGCTGTCGCTGGAAGAGCGCACCGATGTGACCATAGATGAATTGGAAGCGAACGATCCAGGTTATCCCTTTGATTTAGTGGATGGAAAGGTGGTGAGAAAAATGGCGGGCTATGAACAAAGCAGATTAGTGTCAAAACTCAACCTGTTAATTGGCAAATTCCTGGAACTAAATCCCATTGGCGAGTTGCTTACGCAACTCAATTATCGCCTTTTTCCTGACAATAAGTTGCAAAGTCGCGCCCCGGATATTTCCTTTGTCCGCAACGAGCGCTTGAGTCTGATAACGCCCGGCTATCCGACGATGGCCCCGGATTTGGCCATCGAAATTATCTCCCCCAATGATCGCGTCGATGCGGTATTTGACAAAGCCGGTTTGTATGTCGAACGCGGTGTTCAAGAGGTTTGGCTGGTGCTGCCTCAGGCCCGTCAAATCCTGGTTTACACGCCCGGCGCAATTTCCGGGGTCAAAACCACACTTCAATCCTCAGTACTAGCCGGCTTTGTGCTGAATTTGAAAGATATTTTCCCGGAACCGCCTCAGGCGCAGCCAGAATCATAAATTTTTAGCTAAAATTTTTAATGTTTGTGCGATTAAAAATCGCCATAAAGTGAAAATGTTTGGGGATGTCGCACGATTCGCCAGTGTCGTCAAATCAAAACCCTGACGCCGGCGAATCGTGCGACAATTCGCGATTTATCGTAGCAGGTAAATCCATAGAGTCTATTCAATGGTGATCTGGGCATCCTCAACCAAAAGATCATACTTATAACCAAAGCCAAAATCTTTATCACGGGCCAAAGAGCCTTTAACCAGAACAGTGTCGCCAATTTTCGCCGTTACATTTGTGGTAACAGTCAAATCGTTTGAACCGCTTTGACCGCTGCCATCCTGAACGTGCAGCCAATTTTTACCCATCACGCCGGGCGTAAACTTGACAACTTTGCCACGCAAAATAATAAGTTTTCCGGCTAACTGACTCTTATCTGCGTAAACTTCAGCAACAGTTTGACCTCCGTCGGCCTTCTTAATTTGAGTCAAATCCATATCGCTCGGTTTTTCGGCAACTGTTCGATTCTGGCTCGTGGCCGCATGTCCGGCCGGCATAGCGCTGTCAATAGCCGCATGCCCGGCGGGCAAGGCGCCGCCATGACTGCTCATGAGTAAATCTTTTTCGGAATTGGCCATCGGCATTCCATCGGCAACTTTGCGAATTTCGCCTTCAAAGTAGACCACATCAAATGTGCGATTTAGCGTACTGCTCCGATAGTTGGTCATCGGCATCACTTTGGTCGGCATGTAAACTTTATCGCCGACTTTTGCCTCAAATTTAGGCGCCGCCGCCCAAACTTTTTCCGCTCCATTGTCAACCAGAACATAAGTGTACTCACCTGCATCCATCATTTCGGCAATTTTACCCGTATTTTCTCCCGCTGCTGTTTTGGTACTTTCAGCGGCTATCTTAGTCCGGGTCGCTTCAGTCTGTTGCTGTGAGCAAGAGACCGAGCCAAGAGTTATAACAGTAATAATCATTACAAAAATACGAAAAGTTTTCATCAAACATCCTCCCTAAAAAAGTTCAAAAGTGTACTAGTCAACAACCTTTCACACACTTGTCATGCCGGAATGTTTTATCCGGCATCTTGTTTGCCTGAAAGAAGATTCCGGTTAAAAACATACCGGAATGACACCGACAAAAAGTGTTCTAAAAGTCGTTGACTAGTACAAAAAAAGTTCAAAAGCAACAAATTCAGTCAAAGTTCGCAAAACGGATTCAACAGTCTTAAAATCAAATATAACTGTTTTTAGCAAAAAGTCAAAAGCAAAGAAAAAGAAATCTCCCCGCAAAAAGCGGCGAGAAATATAATTAAAGGAATGGGTATGCTGAAAATTCCGCTAAAATTGCTCTACCAGGTTGCGCAAACCTATCAGTATAAAATTACGACCAAGCGTCTGCTCAATCTGGCCAAAGTCGGATCATCAATGGCGGTTTCGCGATTAACACGCACGCCGTACGTGTGGGGCTATCCGTGCCTGCTGATGGTTGAACCGACCAATATCTGCAACCTCAAATGCCCCATGTGCCCGTCCGGTAATGGCGAAATGACCCGCACCCGCGGCAAAATGAACCTCGCCAATTATCGCAGTGTGCTGGACGAACTGGGCGATTATCTGGCGCTGATCCTCTTTTGGAATCAGGGCGAGCCTTTTATCAACAGCGCGTTTCCGGAAATGATTACCTACGCCAAAAGCAAGGGCATCCCGACCATGACCAGCACCAACGGGCACTACATCCGCACCGACGCCGAAGCGGACGCCGTGATTCAGTCCGGTTTGGATGAGATTATTGTCTCGCTGGACGGCGCCAATCAGGCTGCCTACGAGCAATATCGGATTGGCGGCAGCTTTCCAAAGGTGATGAAAAGCCTTGAGTTGCTGATCGAACGCAAGAAGGCGTTGAATTCGCCCCGCCCGCTCATCACCTTGCAGTTTATTGTCTTTAAGCACAATCAGCAGCAAATTGATGAAGTGAAGGCGATTGGCAAACGGCTCAACGTGGATCGGATTTCGCTCAAGACGGCGCAGATCTATACTGAAGTCCAGGCCGAGACTTTTTTGCCGGATGACGAGCAATACCGCCGCTACCGCAAGACCGATCAGGGCCATGAAATGAAGCTAAAGCCGCAAAACTGGTGCAAGGTGATTTGGCACAGCGCTGTGCTAAATTGGGACGGTCTGGTTGCCCCCTGCTGCTTTGATAAAAACGGCGAGTATGCCTATGGTAACGCTTTTAAGGACGGCAAGAATTTTCGCGAGCTTTGGACCGGCAGCGAGATTACGGCATTTCGGCAACAAATCCTGACGAACCGCAGCGCCATGCCCATGTGCGGCAACTGCTTTGAAGGCATGACGCAATCGTACGCGCAGTATATTGAAGTTTAAGCAGGCTAAGACACGCGATCCATAAAACCTCACAACATCTCCCGCTCCAACGCCAGATTGGCGGCATCCAGCACCACTTCTTCCCGCAGCAGCTTAAGCATCCGCTGAATATCCGTCGCCACGACGCGATCCGTCTCCAAAAAGGTAACATACTCGCGAATTTTTGCATGCACTTTTTCGACGGCCCGGCCCAGTCGCAGCGGACGGGCTGTGGTCTTTTTGCGGACAATGCGGTCGCCGTAAAATTCTGGCGGATAGTGGTAGCCTTTCAGCCGGAAATCTAATGCCTGCGCGGCGCACAGCAATTCAATCGCCACAACGGTCTGGGCATTAATCAGGATTTGATAACCGTGCGACGCCGCGGTCAAGCCCATGCTGACATGATCTTCCTGATCTTCCGACGTGGGAATGGAATCGACGCTGGCGGGATGGGCCAGCACCTTGTTTTCGGCCACCAGCGAGGCTGCCGTATATTGGGCGATCATGTAGCCGCTGTTGATGCCGCTCTGTTCGACCAAACACGACGGCAGGTTAAAGTTGAGCGTGGCGTCGGTCAAGCGGAAGGTACGCCGCTCGGACAAGCCGCCGATTTCGGCCAGGGCAATGCCCAGAAAGTCCATGGCCAGCGCAATGGGTTCGCCATGAAAATTCCCGCCGGAAAAAGCCTTGTTCTCGCGGTCGGCGTCGATAAAAATCAGCGGATTGTCGTTGGCCGAATTTAGTTCGGTCGTGACGATGCGCCGCACAAAATTGAGCGTCTCACGCACGGCTCCCAGCACTTGCGGCGTGCAGCGGATGGAGTAGGCGTCCTGCACTTTACCGGGAAAAGCGTCCAGCAACTCGCTGCCTTCGGTCAGGGCGCGGATGTTGGCGGCAGACTGAATCTGACCCTCAAACGGGCGCACCTCGTGGATGCGCGGGTTGAAGGCATCGGTCGCGCCGAGCACGGCCTCGGTCGTCATGGCCGCGGCAATCTCGCAGGTTTGCAGCAAACAGTAGCCGTCGTAAACGCAAAAAGCGGCCAGAGAAGTCATCGCCTGTGTGCCGTTATTCAGCGCCAGACCTTCCTTTGCCCCCAGTACCACCCGTTCCAAACCGGCTTCGGCCATCGCTTTCTTGCCGGAAATCAAGGCCCCGTCTTTGGTAATAACCTGGCCGCTTTCACTGTCCAAATCTTTGGCCGGATCAGGATGCCGGCTCATGACCAAAGCCAGATGCGACAAGGGCGCCAGATCACCGCTGGCCCCGACGGAGCCTTTTTGTGGGATGGCCGGATGTATGCCGCGGTTGAGCATTTCCGCCAGGACGCGCACGGTTTCCACCCGCACGCCGGAATAACCCTTCAGCAGCGTATTAATGCGCAGCAAAATCATAGCCCGCACAATCTCGACTGGAAAATTGTCGCCTACGCCGGCGGCATGGCTGACGATCAGGTTGCGGGAGAGCAGTTCGGCTTGCTGATTGGGGATGGTGACGTTGGCCTTGGAGCCAAAGCCGGTGTTCAGGCCGTAGACGATCAGCCGGTCTTCGGCGATCACGCCGTCAACCCAGGCCCGGCATTTTTGAACAGCGGCCAGCGCATCGGCATCAAGCACGACGACGGCCCGATAACGCGCCACGGCAATAATTTGCTCAATGGTCAGCGATTGACCGTCCAATCGAACTTCGGCAAAATGGCGCGGATGGTTATTGTGCGGCAAAGAAATCTCCAGTTCTTTCCAAAAAGCTCACCTTCGCCACGAAGGCACAAAGACACTAAGGAATACCGTTTAAATAACTTTGGGTTTTGATATAAATGCTTGGCGCTACGACCCTAAGGGTTTCGCTTTTTAACCCTTAGGGTTTTGGCCTCTGCAGTGAAAACCCTAAGGGTTGAGGAGCAAACCCTTAGGGTGAGTTTACCCAAAGTTATTAAATTGATGATCCTAAGTTTCACGAAGTTCGTCACCTAATTTATGCATCAAGCGTCTTAATGATTCTTCGGCTTGAAACGGAGCTTGCGGCGGGTAAAGCCTTCAGGCATAATATTTGTTAAGATGTGTTAGTTAATTCCAGACAGTTTGCCATGTTACATTGCCGGCCTGAAAATGGCAAGCGAAAACTTCCATTTCAAGGTTGGGAACAAAAATGGCGCTTTCGGTCGCGAGTCATGTTCAGTTTCCGACAAGTTTTCCCTGTTTTTTTTGCTGGTTGGATTTACGGAATGCAGGCAGGACGGCATTTGCGTTGCCGATGGATAACGGCATGAATATTGCCAATAAGAAGGCTTTACAAATCGTGCAGTTTAGCGAATCACCGCTTTTACAGGAAGGAAAACACAATGAAATGCAACTGGAAGCTTGTCATTTGCCTGGCGCTGATGATTTGCCGATCCGTTTTGGCCGGCGAAACCGGCAAAATTGTCGGCACGGTGACGGATAAATATAGTAAGGAACCGCTCGCGGGCGTCAGCGTCCGAATTGAGGGAACAGATTTGGGGGCAAAAACCGATCCGAACGGACAGTATTGTATTATGGCCCCAGTCGGGCAATTTAGGACGCGTTTTAGCTCCGTTGGGTATGTGTCGACAGTTATTAGAGATGTACAACTCTTGCCTGATCAAACGCTCACCCTCAATATGGAGCTACAAGAAGATGTTCTCATTTGCGGCACAAATATATTTGACTTTAGCCAGATGCTAAAATCTATCAGCCCGACAAACAGCGCTCAGACGATCTTCGCCTCCGACATTGACCGGCAGCCGATCCGTTCGTTGAGCGACCTGATCGGACGGCAACCGGGCGTGACCCGCTACCTGCCGGAAGAAACCGCGTCCGGCCAGCGCGAGCTCATCTTTCGCGGCGGGCGCAGCGCCGAAGTCGATTGGCAGATGGACGGTTTTTCCATCACCGATCCGGCCGGCGGCTTGAACTTGCTGTCCGTGCCGTTGGCGGCGATTCGGGCGGCCAACGTGAATCTGGGCGGCTTTGGCGTCGAAGACGGGCGTTACGCTTCCGGCATCGTCAATCTCATCGGCCACAGCGCCGACGCGGCTTACAATGCCGGTTATCACGCCAACATCGAAACAGCCACGGATAACGTCGTCGGCTCAGGCTTTGACGATAACGCTTATCGCCTGACTCTGAGCGGGCCGCTGATTCCCTTTCCCAGCGGGGATGGTCAATCTCAATACCGAACACGCCACAATGACAAGTATCGCTTCTTTTTCACCGCCGAGCGCACCTGGCAAGGCGACCGTTCCCCGCGCAGTGGCGTCCCGACCGACCTATTCAAGCAAGTCAGCGCCGATGAAGTCACCTTGCCCTATTCAACCGAAACCATTCCCGGCTATGGCCGACGCTTTGCCGACGCTTTGGAGCAATTGCAAGACGGTCGCCTGCCGCATAACGACCGCGATCATTGGGCCTGGTACGGCAAAGTCAACCTGGATTTTTCCCATCGTATTAAGTTGGAATTATCCACCCTCGGCTCGACCGACCAATGGCAGCGTTATCAACACAAATATGTTTTTAACGCCGAACACACGCCCTATTATGACGACAAGGCTTCGACCTGGAACGCCGCTCTCAACATCAAATTGAGTGACAAAGCGCATATCGCCTTACGTGGCCAACATTATCAAGCCGAACGCTTTCGGGGCGACGGTGTGCATCGGAAAGATTTGCTGGCTTATGGCCGCCCGCAAGACTTTTATTTGTTTGATCAAACCGATTTGTTTTATAGCTGGGACGACATTGATGGCGAAACAACGCCGGAAACACGCGAGGTTTACTGGAATCCGGAATATTGGGGTGAAGATGCGGCGGATTGGGCGCCGGTTTCGTTTATCAGCGACGGCGACGAGGGTTATGTTTATGATGATTATTTGCAATGGAAATCAACGTTTAACGCGCTGAGTCTGGACGGTGTTTTTCAGATTCACCCCGCTCATGAAATTCGGGCCGGTCTGGATTATCACCGCTATACGGTGCGCTCTTATCGCTCAATTTTTCCAGCTCATAACGCCGTTCACTTTTTGGATGACCCGGAATTAGCCGAAGAAGATACCGACGCCTATGGCTATCGCTACAATCCGCGCACGAATCGCCTGGAAGAAGCGGACGATCCGGCCGGTAACGGCTGGGACGGGCCGCGCGAACCCAAAACGACCGCCTTTTACTTTCAAGATAAAATGGAATACGAGCGCGTGACGCTGACAGCCGGTATCCGTGCGGATGCTTTTGACGCCAACACCTATTGGTTTAAAAACTTGTATTATCCATTGAGAGGTTCTGATGACTGTGATTTTGACAGTGAATTTGGCTGTGATTTCGATTGGAGTTGGCAACGTCTGGATCAGGAGGATCTGAAAAAAGTTGCGATGAAAACAAGTATCAGCCCGCGCTTCAGCATTGACTTTCAAACCGGGGATAACACATATCTCTCTGTTACATATGGCCATTATTATCAATTACCGGCCTTTAACATCCGATACAACGGGTTTAAATTTTTAGAGCATCAATTTCTTCGCGGCAGGTATTTTTATCCGTTAAACAATGCGGATTTAAAGCCGGCCAAAACGGAATTTGCGGAACTGGGGCTGCAGCATCGTTTGAACTTACGGTCAACTGTCGGTCTGCGTATTTTTTCAAAAAACAGTTCAGATGCTCTGGAATATAGCACGACCAATTACAGTTGGTATACCTTCTTGAAAAACGGCGTATCCGGTCAAACTCAGGGTGTTGATATAACCCTGAGCACAATCTCTAAAAGCGGCCTTTTGGCCACCGCGGTTTATGGCTATAGCTACGGGCGTAGTGAAGCTTTGGTAAATGAACTGACGTATGTGATTGCCTGGCATGGCGGGACGTCGCCTAACTCTCTGTTTCCAGCGGACTTTGAGCAACGTCACAAACTCTTGCTCAATCTTGATTGGCGCAATCGGAATCAGGATTGGCGCGGATCGTGGCGGGACTTCCGGCGGCAGGCGGGAGTCAATGCGCTGTTTACAGCCAACAGCGGCACACCCTATACACCCACATATATTTTTAACGAAACCACGTTGGCTAACACCGGCCCCGCCCACCGTGGCGCTCCGAATTCTCACAGCAAGCCATGGACCTGGCAGATTGACTTGAAAGTCGATTATCGCCTACCATTCCAAGCTTTTGAAGGCAAACTCTACCTAACGATTTTGAATCTGCTGGATCGCAAAAACGCGGTTGATGCCTACACCGGAACAGGCGATCCGGCTTCAACCGGTTTTTTGCAAACCGAGTACGGCCAATATTACGCCAACGACCCTTCTATAGCCAACCCGCACGATTCCTCCGGTCTGACCGGCGTCCAAAAATATCGCCTGGCCGAGCAAGACCCGAATATGTATGACATTCCGCGCTTGATCCGCGCCGGGCTGGAGCTGCGCTTTTGAATTAAAAGCCCACGCTCTGGACATCCGGCGCAGACTCACGGCGCATCCCGAAACTCTTTTACCAGCCAGCCGAACACTCCGCACAATGTCGCCAAAATGGAAATCAAGCCAAAGACATACGAAATCGGCATCAGCTCGGCCATGATGCCGGTCAGGGCCACGGAAATCGCGGTTAAGCCGTAGACTGCTACCGAGATCATGCTAAAAATCCGCCCTTGCATTTCTTTGGGCACCAGGGTTTGGATCAGCGTGGGCCGCGGCACAATAATCAGCGGGATGACAGCGGCGTGAGCAATGATGGTCAAATACATGCCCCAGAACGTATCGACCCACAGCAGCGGCAAAAAAGTAATCCCGTCCAGCATAATGCCCCATAGCAGCATGTGGCTGTTGCGGAAGTACTTCCCGTAAAAATTGAGCGCGACGGTGCCGATAATCATGCCGACGGCATAGGCTGTTTCGCCGTAGGCATACATAACGGCATCCAGATGCAAAACCTCACGAATGAAAATAGGCGGGCCGATAATTGCCGGGCCCATAATAAATAAATTATCGGCGGCGGTTATGATCAACAAGCCCCAAATGACCTTGTTTTGCGCGGCATAACGCAACCCGGCCATCACATCGGCAACGGCTGATTTTAGCTCTGTTCGCAGAATCGTCAGCGTTAGATTGGGTCGTTTTTGCGGGGCGCTTTCGGCGCGGGGCAGCGTAATTTTAAGAATAAACATCAGCGAAACAAAAAATGTCACCGCGTCAAAGGTAAACAAATGCGTCACGCCAAACAGCGGAATAACCGCCGCCGCCAAAACCGGCCCCAATAAAACCGCGAATTGCCAGGAAGTCTGAATCAAAGAATTGGCCTGCAACAGTTTATTCTCCGGCGCTAAAAGAGCCACGGCAGTATCACGGGCCGGCATAAAAATCGTATCGAATATCGCCACGCCAAATGTAATTATCGCTAAAATAAAGCCCGATATTGAACCCGTATAAAATAAAAAAGGGATCGTCAACACCAGTAATCCACGGGCAATATCGGCCAGAATCATTAAACTTCGGCGATTAAAACGATCGGTCAGCGCGCCGCTCAACAAGCCGAAAAGCAGCACCGGTAAATAGCCGCTCATCGCCACCAGACCCGTTGCCAGCTTGGAGCCGGAAACTTCCAGCATCAACCACAACAACCCAATCTGGTACACCGAATCACCGGCCTGCGAGATGATTTGGCCACTCCATAAATAGAAGATGTTTCGATTGATAAAAATCCGCTTTAGCCAGTTCCGCATGAGTGTCTTCCTTATTTGTTTGCTATTGCTGCGCCGCCATCGTCTTTCGCATAATATGATGTGACCCATTATTCATCAAGCAAAATTTCCGGACATCCTGTAACCCTTATGAGTGAATCCCGTTTCCGCACCCAAACGGAACTTAATTTTTATCGACGGGGTAAAAAAATTGAAAACTTTTTGTGAAATATGACAGTTACAAAAATTTTACGTTAAAATTGAATTTAACATCCTGACCCTGCAACTTCAAAAAACATCCCTATGGCCTTTATCCAAAGTAAGCACGCCAAGTACGCTACCAAAAATCCCATCAGCCGCTTTCTGGTTAAAAATTTTTATGCCACCTTATTTAATCTCGTTACGCCGCTTAAGCTGGACTCTTTATTGGATGTCGGCTGCGGCGAAGGCATGGCTTTAAAAAGATTAGAACCGCTTCTGGGTCGTGTCCGCTGCCACGCCATTGATCTCGATCCGGCTGAAGTCTCAGATGCCCGCAAAAATCTGCCCTTCTGCCAGGTTTCAGTTGGCAGCGCCTACCAAATTCCTTTGGCCGACAACGCTGTTGAATGTGTACTTTGCACCGAGGTTTTGGAACATCTGGAGCAGCCTGAGCGCGCATTAGCCGAGTTTTATCGTGTCACAAGGCGCTATGCAATTTTAACAGTCCCCCGTGAACCGATCTGGCGTATTTTGAATATGGCACGCGGCGCCTATTGGTCCGATTGGGGCAATACGCCCGGCCATCTGAATCACTGGAGTACAACTGCGTTTAAGGATTTTGCTAAAACGCGTTTTCGGGTGGTGGAGTTCCGAACGCCGCTACCCTGGACGGTGCTGCTTTGTGAAAAGCAATAATTTTGCCATCTGCTTTAACCTGCTGCTTTATGTCTCGCTGCTATTTCTCGCCTGGCATCTCTATCGTCATGAATATTTGGTTATCCCAAAAATTGTTTCGATTTCGGCTTTGGTATTCTCCGTCGCGGCGCTGATCTCCGGTTTTTTTCTGACCATTACCATCTGGCAGAAATTTCTTGCTAATGCTGGATTTACCGTGCGCTGGCCGGATTGTCTGGCGGCGCAGGGTCTGTCGGTCTTTGGCAAGTATATTCCGGGCAAGCTGTGGGTATTAGTAGGCATGACCGGTTATATTGCTCAACAGTACGGATTACCGGCCTCACATATCGCCTTAGTCGCTTTGCGCAATCAATTCAGTCAGCTTTGGGTCGGCTTGATCTTAGGAATCGTCGGGTTGATCTGGGCCGGCGGCAATTGGCAATTGGTTAGCTTAAGCGCCATTCCGCTGGGAATACTGACCGTCGCCCTGTTCAGCCGGACGGCAAACACGATTACAGCTAAATTGCTGCAAAAAATATTGGGCAAAAACTTGACCATCCCTGTATTTTTATACCGGGATCTGCTGCCGCTGCTACCCTATTTAGTCAGCAATTGGCTGCTGTGGGGGGTTGGCTTCTATTTGCTGGCCAGCAGCATTTTTGCCACACCCGTTCCGTTGGCAACCGGTCTGGGCTTTGTTATTTCGGCCACGTTAGGTGTTTTGGCGGTCTTTGCGCCCGGCGGGTTGGGCGTGCGTGAAGGCATCCTGGCCGGATTCCTGATACAGCTTAATTTCACCCCTACGCAGGTTGCGACACTGACCGTCATATCGCGTTTATGGTTTTTAATCGGCGAAGTCATTATGTTTATACTTGGCGCATTTTTTTCAAAACTGCGTAAAATAGAACACATAACCTGAATTCTTCATTAGCCACGAAGTCACCAATGCACAAAGAATCACTAAGATTTTAAATTAAAAGATGTTATGACGTTTTTTAGGTGACGAAGATGTCGGCAAAAAATAAATTTTTTGCATGACCTTCGTGAAACTTAGTGCTTTCGTGTCTTTGTGGCAGGTCTTTGAATTTTTCAGGATAAAAAGATAGAATGCAAATGAAGCAAATTTTTGCAAATAGCGTGGATATTTTTGGCGTAAAACTGCCGGAGACAGTCCTTGCCCTGCTTTTAATAACAATCGTGGCTTTGTCGGCCTATGCCAATAGCTATGACTGTGCTTTTCATTTTGACGATCTGCCCCATTTAGTTGAAAGCCCCCATTTACACGATTTGAGCCGTGTCAAAGACTGGCTTAGTCATTATCCGACCCGCCCGTTCGGCTTTTTTACCTTTGCCGTAAATTATCATTTTCATCAATTAGACTTGTGGGGTTATCATGCGGTGAATGTGGGCATTCATCTCCTGACCGCTTGGCTGGTTTACCTGCTGGCCGGGCTGCTGCTGACGACGTTTGGTTCACCGCCGCTGCAACCCATGAGCAGTTTTTTCATTCGGTTGCTTGCCGGGCTTATTTTTGTGGCTCACCCGGTTCAGACTCAGGCTGTAACATATATCATTCAACGCCTGGCTTCCTTAGCTGCGTTTTTTTATGTGGCCAGTTTTGTCTGCTATCTGTTGGGCCGGAAAAGTGCGTCAAAAGCAGGCTGGTTTCTGCTGGCCTTTATCAGCGGCCTGCTGGGTTTGCTGACCAAAGAAACCCTGGCCACGCTGCCTCTCGTTATTCTGCTGTATGAGCTCCAGCAAAACCCCAATTGGCGCGCTGTTTTGCTGAGTCGAAAAGCCGCCATCATCGCCGGTTGTTTAAGTCTCCCGGTTATTTTGGTGCTTAGCCTGTATCCGTTGACCCTGTTTAAAACCATCCCGCCTGTTCAGGGCAACACCTATTCCATTACCACGCTGACCTATTTTCTGACCCAATTCAAAGTGATATGGACTTACATCCGCCTGGCATGTTTCCCCATAAATCAAAATATAGATTACGATTATCCGCTTTCAACCGGTTTTTTTGAAGGGCCGACTTTTCTGGCCTTTCTTGGGCTGATTTTGTTAATTGTGACTGCCGGCAGACTTTTCCAGCGTCATAAAACTCAATCATTCTGTATCTTTTGGTTCTTGATTACTTTAGCCGTGGAATCCAGCATCATTGCCTTGCCAAATGTCATCTTTGAGCATCGGCTATACTTGCCGATGGCCGGCTTTGCGATTCTGGTGGCATATTCGCTATATGTGATGCTGGCTCGATTTCATAATACCCGGCTTTACGCGGCTGTTGGGGCAACCCTTATTATCATCTTAAGCGCAGCAACTTATCAGCGCAATCAGGTTTGGAAAACGGATTTGACGTTATGGGCAGACGCCGCGGAAAAGTCACCCAAAAAAGCGCGCCCGCTGACCAATTTGGGTCTGGCTTTGGAAGAAAGCGGCGATTTCCAACGCGCCGAGCAGCTCTACCGCCAGGCATTAGCCATCAACCCAAATTACGATATCGCCCTGAATAATCTCGGAAAAACCCTGCACCAACAAGGTCAGCTTGATTCCGCTCGCGTTTATTACGAACGCGCTCTGGCAGTTAAGCCAAAATTCATCAACGCGCTGTATAATTTAGGCACACTATGGCAGGCTACGGGTCATCTGGACCAGGCGGAATCTTTGTACAAGCAGATTTTGGCGTTAAATCCTAACGAAGCCGGCACACTGAATAACTTGGGCAATCTTTGGCGGGAAAAAGGCGATCCCGGCCAGGCAATCGGCTTTTATCGGCGGGCAATCGTGGCGACATCGGAAATCGCCCTCTTGAATTTGGGAGATACATTTTTTCAGCAAAATGAATTGGACAGCGCATTCACTTATTACGGCGTCTATCTCGACCGCAATCCGGGCTTTGCCGGACCGCTGTTTATGCTGGCCGACGAATGGCAGAAGCGAGACGACAAGCAAAAAGCGTTAAACTGCCTGCAACGCATTTTAATAGCCAATCCCCAACACCCGCAAGCGCTGGAAAAAAAGAGGATGCTCATAACCGGCAACGCGCAGTAATTGCGTAGCCTGAGCGGGTTAAAAAAAACGGCGCGCCGATAAAGCCCATCAAACGAAAGAGTTATCCGTATAAATCCGTTTCATCCGCGTAAATCCGTGTTCTATCTTTTCTTATTCCGGGCGCAAAGCTTCAATAATTCGCCATTCCTCCGCTGTCACCGGCTGAATAGACAGCCGGCTGCCACGCTGAAGCAACATCATTTCCTCCAGACCGGCCGTCCGCTTCAACTCCTCGCGAGTAATGTGCGGCTCAAAGCCGCGCACCGGCGTAATATCAACCATATACCAGCGTGGATTATCCGGCGTACTTTTGGGATCAAAGTAGTGGCTTTCCGGATTCCAGGCGTGATGATCGGGATAGCCGGCCCGAACAACGCGCACAATGCCGGCAATACAGGTCGGCTCCGTGCTGCTGTGGTAAAAGAAAACCAGATCATTCAGCTTGACCTGATCGCGCAAAAAGTTGCGCGCCTGATAGTTCCGCACGCCTTCCCAACCGGCAATTTGCCTGGGCGATTTTAGCAAATCGCTCCATGAAAAAGTGTCCGGTTCCGTTTTAAAAAGCCAATATGTCATTGTGCAATCTCCAGCGTAAAAAATAAAGTCGGGAAGATCGTCGCCTGTTGGCAATGATAATCTTCCCGACTTTGTTTCGGTAAATGTTTTTTGTTGATGGTTGCGGGCTAAAGCGCTAAAACACGTTTCAAACTCTCAATCACTTTATCTTTTTTAAACGGCTTGATAATGTAACTTTTGGCGCCGGCCTTCATAGCATCGTCAATAATCATATCATGGCCCAACGCAGAGCAGATGATCACCCGGGCGGTGGGGTCATAATCCATAATCAGGCGCAAGACTTCTATGCCATCCAACTCCGGCATAATGACATCCATCGTCATGACATCCGGACGAAAGCTTTTATATAATTCAAACGCTTGTTGACCTGTCGAGGCTTCGCCCACGACTTCGTACCCGGCTTCGAGGACGATATCCTTGATGATTCTGCGCATTAATCGCGCATCATCGGCGATTAATATTCTTGTCGCCACACCAAACGCTCTCTTTTCAAAGGAAAAAGCCACAGCGGCTTGCTACAAGCATAAACAACTTAGAAGTATACCTGATTCATAAAAATTTGCCATAAAATTTTCCACCATCACGGCCCGCTGCTTGAATAATTCATACCGCGGTAAACCGCAAATGCAGCACAGAATAGCATTCTGTGTTTTCTCCAAGTATGCTCAGATTGCTAATCTGAGCTACAGCATTCTCGCACGCCGCGCAAATGTTTGGGAGTAATTTTATAAACGCAAGCGACGCACACGGCACATCATGTGTTATGCGTCTTTAGCGTCAATAGCGAAAGGTCTTCTACCGATTTTTGAAGGCGCGATACCAGGCAACGGTTGCCGCCAAATGCTTGTCGATATTTTGATCGGGATCATAGCCCAACAGCCGGCGCGCTTTGTCAATTCTAAAGTGAAAATTCTGACCGCCATGCGTCACGCGATAGGTCGTCAACAGCGGCGCGGTTTTGATGCTCAGAATCTTATAAATCGTCTCTAACGTAACTGCCGCGCCATAGCCGACGGCAAAGGGCACACTCAATTTCGGTTCGCGTAGCCCCATCAGCTTGACGAGCTTGTTCACAATTTCTCGCCAGGTAATGTGAACGCCATCCGTGATAAAAAAAACTTCGCCTTTGGCGGACTCGCGCTCTGCGGCCAGCATCAAGCCGTGAATCAAGTTGTCGATATAGACCGGGGCCAGTTCGGCATAGCCGCCGGCCACGTGGCCCATGTTACCTTTATCCATTTCGGTCAGCATGGGCAGCATCCAGGTGCGATCATGCGGGCCATAGACATCGCCGGGTCGCACGACCGAGAGCCACAAGCCCTTCTCCCGGGCAAATCGCACGGCCGCCTGCTCGCCTTCCAGCTTGGAAATCACATACGGAAAATGGGTCGGCAAGGGTTCCATATCCTCCGCTACATTGATACGCCCAAAACCCATGACCGCCACAGAACTGACATGTACAACTTTGCGCACACCGGCTTTTTTGGCCGCTTCCAGCACATTCAGCGTACCTTGTACATTGATCCGGCGAAACAGCTCCAGCGATCCCCAATCGGAGGCCAGCCCGGCCACATGATACACGACTTCGACGCCATTCATCGGCACGCCCAGCGTTTCCGGCTGGGTAATGTCACCATAGTGCAATTGCAGCGGGATGCCTTTTAAAAACGTCAAATCACTGCTTTGCCGGGCCAAGCCGCGCACATCATGACCGTCCTGCAACAGCTTTTGGCCCAGTTTGCTGCCGATAAAACCGTTAGCGCCGGTTACCAGTATTTTCATTAGTCCAGTCCTTTGTTTACATCTATTCGTTAAAGGTTAATTTTTGCCGAAAAAAACCTTAGGGTCTCATACCAAAACTGAAAATGATTTGCACACAATCGGAGCATAAACCCTAAGGGTCTTAAACGGTGCATCTCATTATCAGGTAAGCTATTGCAAGACCCTTATTTTTTCCCGCAGTGTGCAGTTCTTTTTAGCATAACCGTAAAGACTGCGCAGCTCTGGCCGGTCAAATCAAGGACGAACGCGATCAGAATAAAATCGATCACACGCAGCTTGAGATGATGCGGCAACGGATTATCGTGATCGCCCGCGACTATGAGGACGCCACTAACAGCGACACGCTGCGCACCGACCCGATCTTCAAAATGGCGGCCGACCGTACCCCGATCAAAGGCAAGCCCTTAGCCAGTCAACCCACAATCTCCCGCCTGGAAAACAGCGTCGATAAAGTTGCTAACGGCTGACTGGAGCAGGTATTGGCGGTGTCAGCCACTTCTCTTACCCCTAAGTCCACGCCTGGATCGACGAGCAGCCGTTGGTTCAATTCGTGACCGGCCTCGGTGACAACAACCGGCTGCGGACATTGGCCAAACCGGTCATCGCGGATGCCGAAAAACGCTATATGAAGACAAAGGTCGATGTTTGCCGGCTTCCACACCCTAATTTTTTGAATTTTTTGAGAGGATGCCAATTATTGTGCCTGATGGATGGCCTCGATAAACTTGCCCAACATTTCCGGATCGGTCAAAATGTTGGCCACGCCATTAATAATAAACTGCACCCCAACGCATAAGGTCAGAAAGCCCATCATGCGGGTGAGCGCATTCATGCCGCTGACCCCCATTATTTTAATAACCCGAGTGGACGCTTGCAAAGTCAGCCAGGTCAGCAGCATTACCGTTGCGATGCCGGCAATCAATGCGCTATAGTCAAACCAGCGCTGCGGCAGCGAAGTCAAGCTCAATACGGCGGCAATAGCGCCCGGGCCGCTCAAAATCGGCATGGTTAGCGGCACAAAGGAAATATCCGGCTTGGCGATAGATTCATCCACTTCCTCCGGGCTTTGTTTGTGTTTGTGTTCGGCATGGAGCATGTCCAACGCCAGCCGCGCCAGCAGCAAACCGCCGGCAATGCGAATTCCGGCCACGGAAATGCCGAAAAAGGTGATGATCAAATTGCCGGCGATTAAAAACAGTACCAGCAAACCGACGCTCATCAAACAGGCTTTGCTTAATTGACGGGTACGCGTCTGCGGCGTATCGTTAGCGGTCATACCCAGAAAAAGCGGCACCGCGCCCACCGGATCAACAATAGGCAACAAAGTTGTTATCGTGACAATGATAAGTTCAGTCCAGCTCATTTGTGTTATCTCGGCATTTCTTGGTTTTGGTTAACATGTGTATTTATTAAGATTAAGGAACCGTTTCTACCCAAACGCCGTGATCGTTTCGATCTAAATCAATCCAGTGAAAGCCGGCTGCTCTAACTTTTGCCTGCACCTGTTCGATCACGGTCTGTGAAGCGGAAAGGGCAATGCCTAAATCGCCGCCGCCGGCGCCGGATGGTTTATAAATCGCTCCGGCTTGTTTAACGATCCGCGCTAATTCGAAATGCGGCTTGGAAATAATCGGCGCACGGCTGTGACGACCCAAATCACTCAAAGTCTGGTGGTAAGTCGCGCAAGCGTCAAAAAAATTTGCCCAGTTATGCTTTTCAAACGCTGCCACGCCTGTATTGGCCAGCATAATAAGCTGATTCATAATTGTCTGATAAGATTCGGGCTGATCAGCTTTAAATGCATTTATTTTACGCACCATGACGCGGGTGGACATGGAGCGCCCGGACCAAATCGGCAGAATAAAAAGTTTTTCGGATTGTTCCGACACTGGCGGCGGCAAGATAGTCGGCAGTTTATTCAGGCTATGTCGGATAATACCGCCAAACACACTGGCGGCAATGTCAATGCCACTGCCCATCTTGCCCTGGGCGCGATGATGAGCCTGCTGGGTCAGGCGGTAAATTTCCGGTTTTAGTTCCTGATTAACAGGCAGCCCGCCCCAGGCCAGTAAACCGCTGCAAACGGTTGTGGTTAAAGCTGCGCTCGAGCCCAGACCCAATTTAATGTTAAGCCCGGCATCCAAAAAGGCGGACGTATCCAATTGCATGTGACAGGGCGTTAACTGCCGGTTGATCTTCTTTAAAAAAGATTCGGCGGATTCAACGCCGGCTGTAAAGAATTTGAGCCGTTGTCGATTGATTTCCGAAACTGAATCGTCATAGCTGAGCCGGCCGGTACCATCCAGCGCAAATCGTGCTGAATCCACCCCAATGGCGGGTGAACTGACGCTAAACACCAGGTCGGAACGGATCGTGGCTATCGCAAGCCGGTCAACTGCCATCACCAGCGCAGCCGCGCCTTCCAAAACTGCATATTCGCCGAGTAAAATAAGCTTGCCCGGCGCCCGGGCAATAATTTTTGAATTCAATATATCCACCCCGGTAATTAAACGACTTCCGGCTTGACATCCTACGGTTAAAAGCTATTTTGACACCGCTATTTAAAATTTGCCCCGCAGAGTCCGTCGCGAAAAAACCGGAAAGGGAAATATGACCGTCCACGATCTGCCGACTTTGAATGCCACGCTCAATACAATCAGCGCTTTTGCTTTAGGAGCGGGTTTTATATTTATCAAACGTGGCCAGCGTGAATATCATCGCCGCGCCATGTTGGCCGCTTGCATTTGTTCACTGCTCTTTTTGACTTCGTATTTGATTTATCATCAGCAGGTTGGTTCAGTGCCTTACCCGCACCACGATTGGACGCGGCCGCTTTATTTTGCTATCCTGATCCCCCATGTTATATTGGCCGGAATTATGCTGCCATTTATTTTGGCGCTGCTCTGGCTGGCCTGGCACAATCGGTTTGATCGGCATAAACGTTTGGCGCGTTGGGTTTTTCCGGGCTGGGTTTTTGTATCAGTATCAGGAATTGCGATTTACTTTATGTTATACCAATTGTAAAACGCGTTGATAAGAAATCAGTTCTTCGGCACAAACACCAGCGGATATATAACATCCACATCACCGCCGATAATCGGCTGAAATCGCCAGCGCTTAACGACTTCCAGCACGCAGCCTTCCAGTTCCGGCACATTCAGGGAAGATGACGCCGTTTTTGCCTGCTGCACCTTGCCATTCGTCAGAATCGTAAATTCCAATTCAATTTTGCCCGCCAGATCGCTTTGACGCTTCAGGCTCTGATTAAAACAATAACGAATGCCTTCCATCTGCGACATAATGGCTTTGCGAATCGCGTCCGGAGAGCGGAAAGCGCTACTGGAACCTTCGCCTGCCACTTCCGACGGCTTATCAAAGGCGATATCGCCGGCCCGCTCCATCTTGATTGACGATGTTTTGTCCGGGACGATGGGTTTTTTGACCACGTCGCCAAAAGCGCTATCGCCATAGGAGGCAACGGTATAGGTGTTGTCGCCCCACTCGGCATCACCGCCGCCGCCCGGCTGATCCGTGTTGCCAAAGGCGCTTTCCATTTTATCGGCAAAGCCAAACCCAACGACACTGGCATCGGCGTTTTGGCCAATCTTTAAAGCGCCCAAAACTCCCAAACGGCTGATATCACGCGGCGCGGAAGGTTGTCCGCCGCTCTTTTTTTCTGCGGGCGTGCCCTTGTCGCCGCTCACGGCATCGCCGGCGGCCGGCGGGGTGTAAATGGACGGCGGCGGGCCAATTTCGCTGTATTTGGTGATTTTAATGGTTTTCACCAGCGGCGCTTTTTCCGTAAATAATAAAATGGCGAGAAAAAATCCAAGTGTAAGCGCTAAATGGAGGGTAACCGAAACGGTTAACCCGCTGAACATGTTTTTGCGATAGATACGTTTAAGTTCGGGCGCGCCATACAAATTTTGGTCAACTTCATGCGATTCCGCAGACAGATCAATTTTCGGAGAATAGTACGATTTTGGAAAACGGTAGTCAAAGTCGAAAGTCAGACCGGCCCACTGCAATTGGCCGTATTGCCCTTCCTTAAGCTGCATGGGGAACGAGCCGTTTTTGGATTGCAAAAAACCGTGCATCTTTAAGCCGGCAAAATCAAAACGAACATCTTCTTTGACAACTTCGCCGGCGGCCTCTGCAGGAATATTAAGAAAAATATTTTTTCCGGAAGTATTTACCAGCGTGTAGCGTCGGGGGATTTTTGTGCTGATATAAACAAAGTCCGCGCCGGATTGGCTACCAACGGACAAGCCTTTATGGTCGACAAAGAAGTTGCGGCGCAATTGATCGCGCTCACTAACTTTAACAAACAGAATGGGTTTCGTCATCTTAAAAAATTCATTCGTCCATAGTCACAAGAGTTGATTATTTACAGTATTTAAAAAATTAGCAAAAAGCATACCATGTTGATGCGCTTACGCCGGGCGTGTTCCGAATGTTCCTTCAAGTGGCAGCGTCTTGAGGCACCGGCGCGCCATCGGGCAAAAAGCCGACCACGTTGTCCGGCAGCACTTCCGGCGAGGAGCGTATGTTCACATTGCCGTCGGCCACAACCCGACCAATGGTGATGGCCTCGGCAGTGGCGGCGGTCAACAGGCACAGCAGCAGGAATAAAGAGCGCATGGGTAAATCCTCCGGGGTAAAGGGCGAATTTCCAAATCTCGCAGATTTGGAAATTCTATGGCGTTGAGTGTTATTTGACTGGCAGTGCGGATGAATTTCGTGCCCGTCCGGGCGTTATTTGAGGAGGCTAAATAATGCGAACCCCGGTTCGTAAAATCTCGTGCACAAAGGGTCGGGTGTCATCAAAATCCGCTTTGGCAAAGGGATGCGGTTCAATTCGGGTGTCTATTTTTAAGCCAAGTTTCATCAAATGAACTTGCATGTCATAGCGATCCGCCAGTTCATCAAAAACAACGGCCAAGTCAATATCGCTGTCTTCATGTGCGCCCCCGCGAGCGTATGAGCCAAACAGATAGGCCCGGCTGATTTTCAACTGCTGGCTTTGCAAAAATTCCAGGTAATTGGTTATGATGGCAATAGCCTGACTTTGATCCATACGCGCAACTCCTCGATTCGGGTGACCCATTCAGTGGTAAACTCCGGCGTGCACTTTTTGTAAAACTCCATCTTTTCCGTATCATAACGGGCATTGATATTGAAAGTGGTGATCACGGCCAATTGCTCCTTTTGTTCGTCGCTGACCGGCAGGTTTGATTTTTCCGCCAGCCGGGCCAGTTGATGCGTGAACGGCGGGTATAAATCCACCGTTTGCACGTAATATGCTTTGAGCAATTTCTCTATCACCAGATGCCCGACAAACAAACACCAGTGGTAGTCTTCTTTTTCGTACAAATGGCGCATCGTATTGAAATCCAGATCAGAACTGGCGCTCCAATATGTCACAAGTTCATCTTTGGTCATTTAAATTCATCTCGGTTTTTGGTTTTGGGCGCAAAGTTTAGCAACGTAATTTCTATTCTACCGACGCTGAGCGTTATCGTCAACAGAAAATACCGCAGCGCCTGCAGCCGGTCAATGCCTTCGGCATTATTTGACAGGCGTTTCGGTGCGGGAGATGCGGACGTATTCGCTGCCGTTGAAATCGTAAGCTTCATTTATTCGAAGGTATTGATGAGGTTCATCATTGTAAGGGTCATCATCTTCTTTTGCTACGACCTCAATTTCAAGCTCCAAATCTTCATCAAGATTTTTAAACAACCCACGCCCTCTGTATAAGTATCCCTCACATCCACCATATGTGCGGAAATTTCCACCACATGATTTGTAATCACCATCAATAAAGCGATATACTCCCCAACTACACCCACTGCAATCATCCCCATCGTCACAATTTTCCAAAATCAACTCTTTTGCAGAATCACCTACCAAATTTCTGGCAGCAATAAAAGCAGAACGTACTCCATAGCACCCTTCGTCACACGTTCGCGGCGAACCAATAGCTATTCGTTTATATGATGAAGATGTTCCTATTTTATCTAAAATGCACGGCATTGAAATATAGCGAGCTGTGTCTGAAGTATCTGAACCGCAACTGATTCCATATTCTACAAAAACTTCGTAATCCTCATCAAAGTCAACATTTACAAGCTTTAGCGCGTTTATCGATGTATTAGATTGAGAGGTCTCACAATATGGGTTTTTCGCATCGATTTTTTCAGCGGTTTCAATAAGATCGTTATAAGAATAAAATTCGGTCACTTCGATTAGTTCTAACGAAAAGCCAAATATCCAGTCATTCCCGACCGGGTCGGCACAACTGGGACACTTTTTTCGTCCGGTCAAGTCATACCAATAATCCACCACGCCGTCAATCGTATCCGGTTGGGCGGTTTTGTCAAAAATAATCACCGTCGCGCCATCGGGCAAAAAGCCGACCACGTTGTCCGGCCGCACTTCCGGCGTGGAACGCACATTTACATTGCCGTCGGCCACGACCCGGCCAACGGTAATGGCTTCGGCGGTGGCGTCAATCAACAGGCAGAGCAGCAGGAATAAAGAACGCATGGACAAATCCTCCAGAGTCGGCTTTATCGGTTTAGATACGCATAAACGATTTCGTCCAAAATATCTTCCAGCGTCGGCCTGAGGCTCTCTTCAGTCCCATTGGGCGTGTGTTTGTGATCAGGATAGGTTGAGATTTGCGGAAAATGCGGCGTGTTATCGTAGCGAAAAATCATCTGCTTGTTCTTTGTCTGATAATGATAGCGATAGGAAACCCGTTCGATTCGTGTATCGAGTTGCACATACTCGGTGACATGCAACTCGCTTTCATCCAAAAAGATAATTTTGCCCTCAAACAAGCTGTCTTTTTCGGAACGCTTATCTTTTTGAAAATGAACCTGCCGAATAAACGGGTGGCGCAGCGCCAGTTCAATCTCGGCAAAATAATCATCCAGCGTCATAGCCGAACCTCGCCCAAACGCTGACAGTCCGCCGTCAGCCGCTGAAAAATTTGGAACTCAATGGCCCAGCGCATGATGTCGGCGTCATCACCCATCTCGCCCCGTTGGTAGCGTTGATAAAAATCGGCGGATGAGAGGGCATACTTTCGTTCGTAATGACGCAAATGCTTTTGGGTGGTTTTGAGACTCGCCTGCAAAAGCTGCGCTTCCCGGTTTAGCGCGCCTTGCACCAAACGCACGGTTTGCGCATCATTCAATTGCAATTGTAAAGCGGGCATTTTTGCTTCCTTTGAGTTAGCGGTTTTCTTGAATTTTAGCCGTCATTCAAGATAAACAAGTTGCTTTTCTTACCAAACACCTTTTATACGCCATCGGGCAAAAAGCCGACCACATTGCCCGGCCGCACTTCCGGCGTGGAGCGCACATTCACATTGCCGTCGGCTACCACCCAATGGTTATCGCCTCCGCCCTTCGACTTAGTTCAGGACAAGCCAGGGCGGTCAACAGGCAGAGCAGCAGGAATACAGAACGCATGGGCAAATCCTTCGGATACAGGGCGAATTTCCAAATCTCGCAGATTTGGAAATTCTGTGACGCTTGGGCGTTATTTGACAGGCGATTCGGTGTGGAATATCCAATGTATTCCATGTCGTTAACGTCGTAAAGTTCTTTACGTTGAAAGTGACGCGGGAGAGCGCCCTCAATTTTCCAGGTCCGCTAAGCGACAGATGAATCCCCAGCCGCCGCCAAGTTCGCTGATCGCCAATAGTAAGTCATTGCGTCCCTTTTTCAATGGCAGATAGACAGCATCGTTTTCCGGGTTGACGATGCCAAGAAAGCCGGGATCACGAAAGCTTTGGGCGCTTCGGCCGCGGTAGAGAATTGTGTCATTCAGGAATACGCTCACATCATCGCTATAACCAAGATAGAGCTTTTTCATTTGGTCGCGGTCAGAATTGATCGTGGTTCGCGCATAAACAAGCCGTATCCCGGGTTGGAGTTCCAGCCGTTTGGAAAAGTCGCTCTGAAAGGAGACTCGCGGATGCGGGGCCTCGCGGTAGCGATAAATGACCACAAGACCGGGCGCTTCCGCTTCCACATCCTGCCAGGGCATGGTATCCCTTTCGGCGGCAGAAAGCGGGCGTTCCGGGTTACGTGCGAGCGCGTCGTACGAAGGCGACAGACTCCACTTCGTCAGTGTGCCGGGTGGCATTGGCGGCAATTGCCGCTCCCAGGTCGCGTCCGGGGTTGGCCGTATCTCAAAATTCGAGAAATAGGTTGCGCCGATCAGGACAGCCAGCGCCACCTGCCCTTTCTGCAAGCCGCTTTTCAGATCGTTCATCACAAACGCCGGTTTATCCATGTCCTTGACATAAAGCTTTGCCTGCGCCCCGGTCACCGCCAGCCGCAGGTGAAACCAAACATCTTTAGGAATATCTACCGGGCCGGTAAAGCCAGGCCCATTGTAGAGTTGCCAGTTTAGCCCGGTGTTGAGCACGGGGGTATATTGCAGGGCGTCGGGCAGGCCGGATTTGTGCTGGCGCAAATACACCCATTCCGTCGTCGCGCCATCGTCGCCAATCCGAAACTGGATCCCAAAGAATCCGCGGCTGGCCGGGGTGGCCACGTCCACATCAATAACGCCGTCACGCAGTTCAAAGTCTTTCAATATCGCGGCCCCGCCATTGAGGAAGAGGCACTTACGACCTTGATACTCAACCGTCTTGGCTTCGCCTTGCAGATCCCAACGCAAGGAGTCGGCAGGAACGGCCAGCGTCGGCAATGACTGGGAATGGGCTGTGGACGTCGCCAGAAGAACATAACTCCAAAAGATAAGATGTCGAAACATCGCTTGCCTCCATGTCGGTGGTGGGTTGTAATGGCAGAATGAATTTCCAGGTTATCCAGATCCACGCACACCCGCAGTTCGCGCAAAAGTTCATGCCGAGAAGGCCGCTTTTCTGACGTGAATATCCGGGTTTTGTCGGTCGGTGTGCAGCACAAACATTTCCCGCTGCGGCTTTTCGCGGTGCAATTTAGCATAGCCTTTCATGGCTGTTTCGCCATCGGGAAAGGTGTCCACAACGGCAATCTGCTCCAGCACGCGAAGATCGTTTTCCGTCCGCGCCTGAATCGCTTCGATCAGCAGCCATTGGTGGGGGAATTTTTGCCGGGCGTCTTCCCAGGTCATGCGTTGTTCTCCTTGTTTGCATCAAGTTGCGATGCCATTACAAAATCCTCTCATGGCACGAAAATGCACTTGCGCAGTTTGCGTTTAGCCGTGTGAATCGCCAAAAAGTCGACCTTGATTTTTTTCAGCACAGGCACAACAGCAGGCAAAGCGGCGCATGGACAAACCTTTGGGTGAATTACAGCAAGGCGGCTGTCTTATCGGCAACAGCGCTTAGCCGGCGCTGCTCCAGATAATTCGGGATACTCAGGCTTGGCAAGTCGGGCCGAAGCTGTGGCGCTGCAAAGGTCAATGCCGGATCCGTCGGCGGCAGAAAGCGACCGGTCGCCGCCATTTGTACGGTTTGGTGATTGATTGTTAAAGGGTCTTTTTGCGTGGGCCGGTAGTGGGCTTCAATATGCCGATCTTTTTCTAAAATGACTAAATGCTCGTAAATTTGACGGTCCGCTCCCGGCCATCGCAAACGAACAAAAACATGCTCATGCAAGCCGTGGCCTTCCAACTTTACCGTAACATGGCTATTTTCCTGGGTGAACTCAAATCGAATCTGCTCCTGCCGGCCGATGTTCAAAAGCCCGCCCGCCTTCGTAAAGCGCTCCGGCAAACGTGGCGCAACCCCAATCTCACGCGTCAGCATATTCGGCTGGATGCCCAAAAAGTCCTGCTGAAAATTGCGCACAAACTCTGCGACCGACCAGGCCTGCGAATAGGCGCCGGTCAACTGCAACTTGCCATTGGGCTTGGGCAAGGGTTCCACTAACTCGGTTAGCGAGCCGGGCATTCCTGTATTCAGGATTTGGTCCGCCAAATTTTGGGCTAACGCAAAGGCCAGATTTTCGTAACCAAAACGAACCAAGGCGCTGATGACCGGCCCGGTCAGCCATTGCCAGCACAAACCATTGTGATATGCCGCATCAAAATGATAAATTTGACCGTGGTGATAAGGGTGAAATTCATCGTCCTGCGGATCGAGCGAGGCCAAGCCATGGGGATAGGTCAGGCGCGTTACTACTTGTTTTAAAATGCCGTGCTGGATAGCCGGATCATCAATCAAATCAGCCAACAGCGGCACGGTCAGGGCAAATATCTGGTTAGGCCGAATCTGTCGGTTTGGCGCATCCGCCGCGGTCAGATGATCGTAAAGAGCGTTGGTTTGCGGATCATAAAACCGAGCCATAAAATTGGCTTTGAGTTCCGCCGCCATTCCCTGCCAAATGGCCTCTTCCCGACCATGTCCGAGACAATGGGCAATTCTGGCGCTGACCTTAAGCTGGGTGAACCACAGGGCCTGAATTTCGACCGCGCGATTGCCGCGCGGCGACCAGGCTTGCTGCCCCTGAATACGCGCATCCATCCAGGTGTCGGCAAGGTCGTGCGTCAAGAAGCCATCCTTATCAACGAAATTTGTTTTTGCGCCATCAATCGCCCGTTTGATAATCGGAAACATTTGCTCGGCCAGACGCAGATCGCCTGTGTAGCAAATGTACTCATAAATCTCGCGAATAAACCAGGGCGTGGCATCCGTGGTATTATAGATGATGTCCGTTGGTGACGCAATCCGGTTTGGGATGCGGCCATTAAGCGGATCGCTTGCATTATCTTTTTGATTTTGCGCGAAGTTGCTTATAATTTCCTGCGCAGCCGTAAACTGCCCGGCGACAAGACAAATTCCCGGCAAGGCAATAAAGGTATCACGTCCCCAGCACTGATGAAACCAGGGCAGACCCGCCCACAGCCCCGGCCCGTTTTGTTGCACCAGCAAATCATTTCCGGAAATCAGACACCATTGCAGCGCCCGGTCATAATCGCTCAGGTTGGTCGAAAAAGCGGTTTGTGCCAGTAAATTGCTGACCCGATTGGCCCGCGCGGAACGAAAGGCGCTGATGTCCGGCCTGGTATCGGCAGCTTCATTCGTCTGGAAAATAAAATCTATTTTGACTTCGCTGACCGTGCCAAAATCCAGCCAACCCAAAATGCCTTTTTGACAAGAAAACTCCGTTGGCAGCTCCGCCTCACCCGGCGTGCCGGTAACCCATTGCAGCGCCGATCCACAAATATGGATGATCTGGCCGGTTGCCAAATCGGCAAAATGTAGCTCGTTTTCCGTTGCCGGCTCGATTTTCGGGGCGACGCCTGAATCCAGAAATGCCGGAATAAGCTGCACGGATCGTGGCCGATTCAATTGCAGCCGGACGACAAAGCCCGCTTTGCCCCGCAAGACCGTGAGCGTTTCCGTATAATCGTCGTACGTCCGCTGCAAACCGTCCGGACTCAATTCAATTGCCGGCGCATCGTGCAAGACTGAGACGCCATCAACCCGCCAGATAAAATCGATCAGAAAGCGGCGGCCAGCCAGCGTATAGCCGCCGTAAGTTGTGTTATAGCCGGTAGTTTGACCTTCCCAAAAACCGCCCACACCATCGACAAAGGCGTAGACGCGGGTTGGTTGCTTTTCGAGTCGAAAATTCAACAAATCGGGATGATTAGCGCTCATTGGCTTCCTATACGGACAAATGCCTGATTCAGTCGCAGAAAAATTCGTCATAAAAACAGGCGAAAGATACGGCAGGGACATGGATCGGGCAAGAGGAAATGGGTTTGCAAATCGAAAATAAATGCAACAATTGTCAATTTTTTTATGGAATGTGGCTCCTGGCTTAATGTATTATGCTGGCAGTCAACAAGCTGTCTGATCAAATTCATTTTTTTTTCAAGGAGATTTTAAAATGCGTCGTTTAATTTTAACTGTTTGCTGGTTTGTTCTCTGGGCAGCCACCGTTCAAGCCGATACTTTTTATCTTAAGGACGGAACGGTCATTAAAGGCTGGATCGAAAAGGCTGATGTGGCGACTTATACGATTAAGACCAATTTAGGCGTGGTAACCATTCCGCGTGAACAAATCCAGCGCATCGACGTTCAGGCAAATGCCGATAGTCTTAACGCAAATACCGTAACGAATCCGGGCAATATCAATGTCAATGTGCCGGAAAATCTTAATGTCAATATGACCCAAACGGATCAGCGGGTGGGCGCAGGCTCGTCGATTATGACGATTGGCGGCGGCGCACTGGGCGTTTGCGCAGGCTTGCTCGTAGGCGGTTTAATTCTCAGCAATAGTGATGGTAATGACAATGGTGACGTGCTATTGGTGAGTGGCTTAATCGGTTTAGGTGTCGGCGCGATTATTGGCTGGAGCGCTTCCAAACCGAAGCGCCACAGCTTGCTGGAAGTTGACCGCAACTTCCGCCTGACATTGACCCAGCCGGATGTCCATCTTACACCCCTGCGCAAAGGCGTTGATGTGGAAATGGCGCTTTTATCCGCCAGTTTTTAACAAGAAAGCAAAAAGTCTAAATGTTGACAGAAGAAAATATTAGCCGTATTTTGTATGACGATCATCAGCCGTTAAATTGGTCTGTGGAGTTTGGCGCCGACCAGTCGGTTGAAGTCGAATTGGGTTCGGGTACGGGTCGTTTTATTGTGGATTGTGCTGCCCGCTTTCCCCGCGTAAATTTTGTTGGAATTGAAAAGAGCGGCAAATGGCTGGGCAAGACCGCCCGACGCGCACTCAGACAGCAGTTGCCAAATATCCGTCTGTTTCGGACGGATTCCGCGCAATTTTTAAGAGAGAATATTCCACCGGCCAGTGTGCAGAATTTTCATATCCATTTCCCGGACCCCTGGTGGAAAACACGACACTGGAAGCGACGGATATTTCAAACGGATTTTTGCGCCAATTTAAACAAGGGTTTGATCCCGGGCGGGCACGTCCATATTATGACCGATGTTGCCGCTTATTTTAAAATTATTGTCGCAATAATGGACGAACATTCCGGCTTAAAGCGGATCGAATTTGTCGATGACCCCGAGCGCATTGTGACCAATTACGAAGAAAAAGCGCTAAAAACCGGCGGAACAATTTATAAAGTACGGTATTGGAAAGCGTGTTGATGTTATCCCAATGTCATTAAGTTAAGAAACGTCGATAAAATAAGTTTGGGTTTTGGAGTAAATGCGCCGGATGTGTGACCCTAAGGGTTTTGCTTTTTAACCCTTAGGGTCTCTGGCCTCCTCGGAACACACCCTAAGGGTTGAAGAGCAAAACCCTTAGGGTGAACTTACCCAAAGTTATTAAATGGATGGTAAATATTTTCGAGAAGTTTTGTCATTTCAAATTCACGGGTGCGGTTACGGCGAAGAAATTACGGCGCTAAAAGAGAAAAATATCCGCGACGTTAGACCTCTTCACTTTATAAGGATCGGTGATGACAGAAATAATCACGGTACGCTCAGTCGTTCAAGATGATTTTCCCGCATGGAAAATATTATGGGATGGATATAATGCCTTCTATGGTCGCAAGGGTAAAACGGCGTTACCCCTAGAAACAACTAATGTAACCTGGTCTCGCTTTTTTGACACTTATGAGCCAATGTATGCGCTTGTTGCTGTCAGTTCGGGTGAAATTGTAGGTCTGGCGCATTACCTCTTTCATCGTAGCACAATAAGTATTAACTCCACTTGTTATTTGCAAGATTTATTCACAAGCGAAACGGCGCGTGGAAAAGGAGTTGGTCACGCACTGATTAAGGCTGTTTCTGAACGTGCTAAAGCAGGTGGTTCAGCGCGTCTCTATTGGCAAACACATGAAACAAATGTGACTGCAATGCAACTATATGATAAAGTTGCTGAAAAATCAGGGTTTATAGTTTACCGAAAGGCAATTTAACCGAGGAGAGTGAAGGGGAATATCCGTTTGAAATCTCTGAAATCTCTATGAAGGCTGGATGCTGATTGAAAAATCTTGACTTTCCATTAGCAAATATCGAAATTAGATCTTGTAGCTCACGAAGTTGCAAGGTCTAATTCTTTTTCGGAGGTAATAAACCATGAACGAAAAACGAACATTGGTCAGCTTTGATTGGGCGATCAAAAATATTCTGCAGGATAAAGCCAATTATGATGTGCTGGAAGGCTTTCTCAGCACGCTTTTGGAAAAAGACATCAAAATCCTTTCTATTATGGAAAGCGAGAGTAATCAAGAACATCAATCCGATAAATTTAATCGGGTGGATTTGGTTGTAGAAGATGAACACGGCGAAATCTTGATCATTGAAGTGCAAAATGATCGAGAAATCCATTACCTGGAGCGGCTTTTATATGGCAGTTCCAAAACGATTGTGGAACGTATAGAATCGGGAGAATCATACGAAAATGTGAAAAAGGTTATCTCGATCAACATTCTGTATTTTCTGTTGGGCGATGGCGAGACCGATTATATCTATAGGGGCAAGACTGATTTTTATGGATTCAATGATCATAAAAAGCTGGAGTTCCGGCATCGCAAAAAGGATGCGGTTTTAGGCAATGGCATTAAGACGAGTCAGAGCATTTTTCCGGAATATTATCTGATCGAAGTAGAACGTTTTCATAATCAAATCCGAAAGGACATTGACGAGTGGGTGTATTTCTTTAAGAATTCGGAAATCAAGCCGGAATTTAAATCCAAAAATATCCAAAAAGCCAAAGAAAAACTGGATTTGCTAAAGATGACGCCGGAGCAGCGCAAGGCTTATGAGCGGTATAAAGAAAATCGCCGAAGTGAAAAGGAAGCTATTGATACAGCTAAAGAAGAAGGCCGTGAGGAAAGAGATGTGGAAATCGTTCGTGCATCCTTGAAGGAAGGCTTATCAATTGAGCAAATTTCTCGAATCACCCATTTAACGATTGCGCAAATAAACAGTATATCGGCGGAAGTCCTCAATTATCGCACGATCTGAAATTGCCGCTTGACTTTTCGCGTTAAGTTTTTGATATTAGACCTTGTGACGAATGTTGCAAGGTCTAATTCTTTTGAGGAGATACGAAACAATGAAACATGCTGCCCCATTAAGATATGATGTCATCTTCAAAAAGGCATTTGACCGCCGAAAGTCTTTACGCTCCAAAACGTATCGACCTCGAATATTTCAAAGCTAAAGCAGGCAAGCATGGTTATCAAGCGCTGATTAGCGACATTTTGCCACAGAGGCGTTAAAGCCGAAAAAATTCCGAAGTCTCAAGTCTGGGATAATAACGGTTTCTCAAAAAATATTTTAAAATAAATCCTTATGTATTTACTCATTTAAACTCGTCACATCACGGAGGATCAACATGCGAAATGTTTTGGCAATTATTCTGGGCGGCGGTCGCGGCACCCGGCTTTATCCGTTAACAATGCACCGCGCTAAACCGGCAGTTCCTTTGGCCGGCAAATACCGTCTGATCGATATTCCTTTAAGCAACTGCATTAATTCCAACATCCAGCGCATTTTTGTCTTAACCCAATTCAACTCGGCTTCACTGAATCGTCACATTGGGACAACTTTTCGATTTTCCAACTTCTCGACCGGTTTTGTGGAGGTGTTGGCCGCGCAGCAGACTATCGAAAATCCATATTGGTTTCAAGGCACAGCCGATGCCGTGCGCCAGCACCTGCGCGAAATAGCGCACCATAACGCCACCGAGCACCTGATTTTGGCCGGCGATCATCTGTATCGCATGGATTATTCACAATTTGTGCAGCACCATCGTGACACCAACGCCGACATTACCATTGCCGTGCGGCCGATGGATGAGGCTAATGCTTCCAGCTTCGGCATCATGAAGATTGACGACCGCGGGCGAATTGTGGCCTTTAAAGAAAAGCCGGAAGGTGAAGAACTCCGTCAAATGCAAGTGGACACACGTGTCCTCGGCCTTGATGAGGCGAGCGCTCAGCTGTCGCCTTATATTGCGTCCATGGGAATTTATGTCTTCAAGCCAAAAGTCTTGATCGACTTGTTGACTACAACGCCACAACATACGGATTTTGGCAAAGAAATTCTGCCCGGGGCGATTGAGAATTTAAACGTGCAAGCCTATATGTTTAATGGCTATTGGGAAGACATCGGCACAGTGGAATCCTTCTACAAATCCAACCTGGCGTTGATTAAGCAGCCCAACCCGCCGTTTAGTTTTTATGACGCCAAAGCGCCGATTTATACGCGTCCGCTGTTTTTACCGCCAAATAAAATTCAGGATTGCCATATTACAGAATCCATGATTAGCGAAGGTTGCATTATCAAGGATGCCAAGATTAATGGCTCAATTATCGGCGTGCGTTCGCGCATCGAATCCGGCGCAATTATCGACTGCTCGATGCTGATGGGCGCCGACCATTATCAATCACTCGAAGAGCGCGAAGCCGACATTGCCGCCGGCATTCCCCCTATTGGTATCGGCAAAGGTTCGGAGATTCGCAAGGCCATCATCGACAAAAATACGCGTATTGGCCAAAACGTAAAGATCATCAACAAAGACAACAAGCAGGAAGATCGCCAGGAAAAATACGGCTACTGCATTAGCGGCGGCATTGTCCTGACGGTTAAAGGCGCCACAATTCCTGATAATACTGTGATTTAGCTAGCCCGAAAATTGTCTGTAAACAAAAAGCCCTTCGGTTTTTCTCAATAACCGAAGGGCTTTCTTTTTTCAGCAGCCTTAACGTCTTATTGTGAAAGGAGATATGCTGATTTTAGGTTGCTTTTAGTCAGGACTTGGAAGGTTAGAGTACAATCCGCATTCCCAAATTTTATTTGGGAATGCGTTCGCAAGCGAAAGTGGATATTTGATTAAGGATGCTTGAGATGGCTTCTACACCGTCTGTTGGCTGATTTCCCGACCGCATTGATAGCAATAGGGCGTGCCGACGCTGGCAAACAGCAGCCGCAGATAATCGTCAATCTCCATCACCGTGCCGACCGCGCCCGGTGTCAAGTCCCGCTTTTCAAAGCCGACCAACTCGCTAATCGAATGATGACCCGCTGGAAATACCGGCAATTGCTGCTGGCACATAGCTTGCCTCCACCGCAAAAAGGGATCAGTTCAGTTTCACGCTTGCAAATACCCGCTGAAAGATATATCTTTCCGTAACCGTTTGGCTATCCTTTTGTTGCACGAATTTATCGTAATTGCTCAGCAATTCCCGCTTTCTTTAAAAACAGGCTTTAAAGCCACCAAAACTGTCATTCCCGCATACTTTTAGCGGGAATCTTGCTACAAATTCGGCTAAGATTCCGGCTAAAAACGTGCCGGAATGACATCTTTGGGGAGATCGCGGGAATTGCTGGTAATTGCTCAAAAAGTGGTGGTAAACCTAACCTTGCGAAGGCTTCAGTGCACGATTTCACAAGTTTTGCAGTAAAGCCTTCGCAAGGTTACCCACGCTTTTTGAGCAATTACAATTTATCCTGGACGACGGATCAGGTGATCTGAAGTTAGCATAATCCCCATTTTTTGAAATAGACCAAAACTATCCTCTCCATAAATAAATTTGGATTTAACAAATGCATAAGGATCGCGTCCCTTAAACGAAATCAATGCCAGGCTCTGGGGACGGGACAACCACAAGCGAGGGCTGAGGAAATTTATGGGTAATGAAAAAATTCATTTTTTTAACATTGGCGGTGTTGGGTTGTGCCCAAATCACATTTGGGCAGTCTTCGATTCCCGCGCTTTCCAATGATCGTGTTTATGGCGGCGACGCAGTTAGTTCGGCAAAATTACAAGCTTTTATTATTCATTATGAGCTGACCCATGTTAGCCCGGCCCGTTTTTTTGTCGTTTATGCTGCCGATACGGGCGGCAGTCTGCCCGCGTACACCTCCCGTTTAATCAAGACCTGGCAGTATGACCGCCGTTTTGACAGGAACGAGCATATTATCTTAGTCTTCGCCCCAAAACAGCATGACTTTTATATCCATTTTGGCGATTCCTGGCAACACTGCTTTGACCTTGATAATGACTTGGCTCAACTGCAAGTTTTACTGAATGCCACCTACAAAACATCCCCGCAGGAAATCATCCGGATTCTCGACCAATGGATGCAGACACATATCCGGCAGCGCCGCGAATTTGTAGCGCGGGGCGCCGCGCGGTTGCAAAAGATTAAAGCGCTTATTGCGGAAAAACAAGCTCAGCATCTTGTTTTTAGCCCACCGGAAGGCTATGCCATAGCCATCAGACGTTTTCAACAGATAGCCGGCGATTGCAATTGCAACCGCGTACAAGCCGCATTCAACGCCCTCAATATTGCCTTAAACGATACCGAAGACGCCATCCGCGCAGCCGCTCAACAGCAGGCTGAGGCCAGGCTTAGTCTGGCCCATGCCAACGCCATATTTGGGCAGTTAGGCAAAACGTTCCTGGCTATTCCCGATTCTATTGCCGAACCGGCGCGAATTAAGAATGCTTATGCCGAAGTCGAATCGTTGCTGATTTTAGCGACCGACGAGTTGCCGACCCATTATGCCCAAAGCAATGAGCACAGTGTTTCCGCTTCCAATCTGGCCAATGTGCTTATTTTCCGCATCGAGCGCGCGCAAAAAATGCGCATGGCGGCTTATACGCTGAGCATTAAAATTAATGATCGTCTGGAAAATTTTGCGAATATGGATGCGCATAATCCGGTCAATATCACTTTTGATCGCAAGCGCCTGGCAGCGTTACAGGATACTGTTAAAATGCTCATGGCAATACAAGCCGGTCAAGCCGAAGAATTTGTGCATAAAGGCACTAACATCTTAGAGCAATTGGATGAATTAAATAGCGCTACGTTAAAAGATCGAACCATCGCGACTTTGCATAATTATGGCGATCTTTTGACGATTGCTTTTTTTATTGGGGTGATGTCAGTTTTATTTTCCTACACTATGTTTTACCATTATAAACGCCATGAATATATTGAGATTATCCTTAACGAGAAAAAATATGCCTGGGAGCGTTTTCAAGAGCACGCGCGATCTATTATCGATTTGCTGAACACGGGTTTTGGCAAGCTGATCCCAGCTCCGAATGGCCAGTTGCAAGTGCGTTTTTCAGGCCAATCCTATACACAATATAAAAAAGCGCTTTCGCAGATTAACAGCATTTATAGTCAACAGCATTTTGCCGAGCAAAACTTGACCGCCGTTCAAGCTTTTTTATCCCAAATGTCGCCCTGGAGACCTAATCTGGTCCAAGATGCCGTGGACTATTTAAAGGGTCAAAAAATAATCCCGGAAGATGCGGATTTTGATACTTTTACTAAAAAAGTGAACACGGGCGATTTATCGTTGGCGCTGGTACAGATTGATCGCTTGATTATCAATCTTGACGATTATTATGAATCGGCTGCCAGCATTCTGGAGCAAATCCGGGAGGCTCAGGAGCGGGTTCGACTGGAAGCGGCCAATGGTCAGGTTTTTGTCAGCCGGGTGCGTGACCTTCTGGCAGAACATCAAGCGGCCAATAATCTCCAGCCGTTTTATCAAAATCGTTTTGCAGAGCTTAAAGTTGATCTCAACAAGGTGCTTGCTCTGGAAAAAACAGATCCAATCGCTGCCGTACATGCCTTTGAAGGAATTACGGTTATGTTAAAAAGTTTAGTGGAAAATCTAACCCAGATTCCGGACTTTTTGGCAGAAAGTCAGTCCCTGACTGGCTGGCTGGATGATTTTAATCAGACGATCAGCCAATTGCGCGATTCCGGGTTACGTTTGCGAGAAGACGGCGGCCCGGAACCGTGCGTTGAAAGCGCCCGCGCTTTGTTGCACGAAGGCCAATACAACTTAAGCCAGGGTCGAATTACACAGGCAAAATCGGTATTTGATAGCGCCCGCAAATTATTGGAAGAGGCCAACGCGCAAATTTCTAAGACAATTGAAATCAAAGATGTTGTAGCGCATCAAATTGCTGAGCTAAAAGCGCTTAACGAGCGGTTATACGATGAGATAGCCGACACGATGATCTCACTGGCAGATATGCGCAAAAGCTTTAAACAAGAAGCCTTTAGTCTGGAAAACGATCATGTGGATGAGTCGGTTCTGATTCTAAATAAGTGCGGCAATCTGCTGATTGAGGCGGAAATGTACATTCAGCCGTTTATGCAAAAATTTTTAGCGGCTTGGAAATTAGTGACCGAAGTTGAACAAATGCAGCACGGTGTCCGGCATCTGTTAGTCCAGGTCAAAAAGCGACGCGCAACGCTTTACGATTTGCGGCGCGAAACACAAGCGCAATACGAAAGTTTAACGGATTTCTATACCCGTGTTGTTAATTTTGTGCGAAAGCATCACACCGATTTGCCGGCGGATTTCAGTGAGTTTTTGAGTATTATCGGTACAGATTGCGCCGATTTGCAACGGCGCTTCGAAGTCGAGCAGATTGATTGGGAAGATTTTAAAATTAATATTGGCGAGCTGGAAAAAGCGATTCTGTTTGTCTTTGAGCTGGCTTCGCAAAATGAGCAAAGCCGGATTTCGTATAAACTGCATCTGCAATCCGCGATGCTGACGATTCAGGAAGTGGAGGCGCTTTTTGCTGTCGAAGTAACGATGCCGCCCCTGGTGGCGCAGGAAATGTATACCTGCGCCAAGGCGCTGCTGGAAGTTGTCAATGAGTTGGGTCATCAGCAGTGTGCCGAATGGCCCGAGCAAATCTTATTGCTCGACTTGATTGACGAATTAGGAGACAGGGCCAAAAGCTGTGCGCTCAGGCCGCTTTCCTTAGATGAGCAGGTCGGGGAAACGCTGCAAGTGCTGGAGCAACCGGAAAATAAGCGTCAGCTCGAAAAAGCTAAGACAGATCGCGTCAATAAAATGCTGGCCGACCATATTGAAGAGCAGTATCGATCCGAGCATTTTCAGGACGCAATTCAATCCAGCTTTCGCTTGCTCCTGACTGCTTATAAAGAAGAGTGTCTCAAGCGGATTGAATATAAAAAGACGATGCGCAAAAACGCTTTTGACGAATTGACCAATACTCGCAAGGCAACTCTGGCCAGGGCCAAAGCCGAGCGCACCGGCAGTTGGATTCGTCAAGCACGGGAACGGGCCTGGTATTTGATGCCGCCCTCGTTTTTAACCACCGAAACAATCGTGCCGGTTCAGGTTGAAGAAGATAGCGATTTTATGGAGGCCACCGGCACAAGCGGCCTCCATTTAGTCTGAAGCCGAATTTATGGTGTGATAAAGTCCCGGCTTAACCTTGCGAAGGCTTTATTTTGTTGGATCGGAATCGAGCAGCCAAGCCTTCGCAAGGTTATTTTTCCGACTTTGTCACACGTTCCTATAATACAAAGCCAATCGTTATGATTTAATAGCCGGCGCCATCCAGCGAAAGAATGTATTCGGTTAGCAACATGACGGCGTTTTCCAAATCGATCAGGCTGACCACTTCGGTAGAGGTGTGCATGTAGCGACAGGGAATGCCGATAATGTTGACCGATGCGCCCTTGCCCCGCTCGGACATGGGGTCGGCATCCGTATGGGTGCGGCCAAAATCCAGATCAATTTGATAAGGAATGCCCTTGGCCTTCGCCGTTTTTTCCAGGCCGTTAAACAGTTTTTCGCTAGAACGCACGCCGCGTTGAATGCTGGGCCCGCGGCCGCATTTAACATCCCCGTATTGATTTTTGCTAATGGTCGGGGTGTTGGTATCGTGGGTGACATCAATCGCAATGCCTATATCCGGCCGTAGCTTGCCCACCAGCGGCGCAATGCCCCACACGCCAGTCTCTTCTTGTACGCCGGCCACGCTGATTACCGAGACTTTCAGCTCATCTTTGCGCGCAGCCAGACGGCGCAAGGTTTCCGCCGCCACATAGCAGCCGGTGCGGTTGTCAAAGTTGCGGGCTACAGCCAAGCCGTTGGCCAGTTCTTTAAAACCGCCACCCCAAACAATCGGGTCGCCAATGCGAACGCGCTTTTCCGTTTCTTCGCGATTATTGGAACCAATGTCAATCCATAGTTCGTGCAGCTTGGGCGGCTTATCATTGGTGCGATCCAATAGGTGGAATGCTTTTTTGCTGATGACGCCGGGCACAACGCCGTTGGGGGTAATGATCTCGATATGCTGGGAAAGCAGTACGGCCACATCCACGCCGCCAATGGCGCCGACATAAATAAATCCATTATCATCAATATAGTTGACCATCAATCCAACTTCGTCGGCATGGCCGGAAATCATCACTTTAAAGGGTTTGTCCGGATGCAGAATGGCATAGCGGTCGCCATGGCTCATGACCTGCACCGGGGTGACAAATTGCGCGACATAATCCGCCCAGACTTGCAAAACCGGTTCTTCATAGCCGGCCGGGCCGGATGTTTCCAATAGTTTCATTAAAAAGGCTCGTGAACGTTCTTCCATCGGGTTTTCCTTTCAGTTTGGAAAAAGTATTCTTACAGGTATTTGCCGTAGAGTCACAGCAATCAGCAATCACAGAGCATAATCATTTCTGCTAAAAATTGTCGCTGGGGTTCTGAGGCAAAACAGGGACGTTATTTCATCAAAATCATCGACTTACGGGCGGTAAAACCGTCCGCAGTTTGTAGCTCATAAAAATATAATCCGCTGGCGACAACCGTATCCGAATTGCTCCGCCCGTCCCAGTAGATTTCCTGCCAACCGGCAGGTCGTTGCTCATCCAAGAGCGTCCTGACCCATCGGCCACTAGCATCATAAATTTGCAGCTTGACATGACCGCTGTTCTGCAGCGCAAAACTAAGCATCGTTGCAGGATTAAAGGGATTCGGATAATTTTGTCCCAGCGCGTTGAAGCGAGCATCTGTACCAGGTTCAACGGCCACCGGTTGCTCGATGACGACCGGCAGATACGGACTCCAGAGGCTGGGTTGAAATTCGGCGTCACGACCGCGCGCCTGATAGTAATAATGCCCGTTCGGACGGTCTGGAGTTGAATAGGATGATGCGATCAAATTTTTGGCTATAATTTCGTCACGCTCGAATTGCATGACAGGTTTGATATCATCAAAATAAAATCCTTCACCTTCTACGCGGTCATCCGTCACATAACGAAACCGGATAAATAGCGCTTGACCCGCGTACGCCGACAGATCAAAATCGCCCTCAATCCAGCCGTCGGAAGCGCCGGTGATGCCGTGTCCCAAATTTTTGCGGTTTGGATCCTGTGTGGTGGTGATATTGCCCGGAATGTTCGTAAAGTTAAGCCCGTCCGTGGAAATTGAGACATAAGCATAATCATACGCGCTTTCGGTTTCATACCAGGTTTTAAAGGTCAGATGGGCTCCGGCTTCAACAAAAATCGGGCGAATGGCTGTTAAACGGGAATCCGCCCGTGACGAGCGGCCGGAGTAGTAACTTTTTTGGTTGCTAAAGGCCCGCGCGAGGGATGGCACAAAACCTTGATAAAGCCAGGGTATGTTACCTTCCGCACTGTCTGTAATTTGTTGGGCGTTGTACAGTTCCCGAACTTCATAGCTCACGGCCGGATTGGCCGGATCGGGACGCGGGGTCGTCCAGGACAGGTGAAAGCGGTTCCAACTGTCAAAGATGGCTTCCGGCCGGTCAGGTTGGCCGGGTGGATCGACGCCGCCCGGATTGCTGGAAAATAGCGCGGCTTTGATGTTAATGGGACGCGTGTCGGCTAATAATTGCGGGATGGCCGATTCTGACGGTAAAAATTCCGTGCCGACTTCCGGTGTAAATGACAGAATTTTGTTTTTGGTGATTTGATCGCCATAAAACCAATCATCCGAGTCGCCGTTAGTCTCATAAATGGTTCCGGAGGTCACATTGCCCTGCACGTAGCCGTTTTCAGCGACAAAAGCCTGGCCCAATTTGACAAAAGTTGCATGATCGGGGGTGTTTTGGGCGGCATAGCCCCAGGGATATAAGACCAGACGGCCATAGCTGTGATAGTTGATAGCAATGACAAATTTTCGATTTCGGGCAAAGTTCCGGATGGCCTGGTTTTCCGGCTCGGAAAATGCCGCAGGCCCGCGGTAGGTTTCCGCGGACATATTCGGATTGGAACCGACGTTGTTATAGCCCCAATTGTAGCCGTAATTCCGATTCAAATCAACGCCATCGTATTGAAGATCAAAGATACCGCTGGCATTATTATCGCGAACATTTTTGCGCCAATAGTTGTAGGTGGTTGCCACGACATTATGACCGTCCGGGTTCAGCATGGGCACAACCCACACTTCCCGTTGATTTACAATAAAGGCCGACGTGTCGTTGACGGCATAGTTTTCCGTCAAAAATTTGATGAAATCCAAAGGGATTTCCGCCGTAATAATCTCCCGGCTGTGGTGGACGCCGATAATTAGCAGCTCCGGCTCATCCTCGTCCACAGCGGCGTTGTCGGATATTTTCATGGCCCAGATGTCGCGATTTTGCCAGGTTTTGCCGATACTTTGCAGCAGGGTGATGTCCGGGAATGCCGTATGAATGGCCCGCAGTTCATCTTCTACTTCCTGAAAAGTATGATACTGACCCAGATCGCCGCGTTGGCTGACAGCACGGCTTATATAAGCGTCCATGTCGCTTTGCCGGATTTCCATAGACCAATCGGCCAGCTCCCGCCGGCCCAACTGCTCAGTCGGCACAAAGTAATCCCCATAATCATGAGGCAGACGGCACATCGCCGATTCGTAACCCAGCGCTTGCAAGTCATCCGGCTGATGGCTCGCGTCAAAGTAGAAACGTACCAACGCTGTTTCTGCGTTCAAAAGCTGCGCCGAAAACAAAATGCTTATGGCAATCATCGTTTTTAATTTCATATAGCAATCCTCATTTTGGAAGTGACCAAAGCCTTTCCAAGCGACAAATTTGGCATGTTATCACATAACTTTGCAATAACAGTTGGTTAACCTTGCAAAGGTTCCCGCTTGTAAGTTTGTAAAAGCCATGAAAATATTAGCGTTCGTCGCAAGTTTAACCATCGCAAGGTTTGGTTTTACCAACACTTTTTGAGCAATGACGTTATCACGACTTAATTTCGATTTTCATACTGATATCCAATGCGGTCACGGAATGCGTTAAGGCGCCGATAGAGATGAAATCCACGCCGGTACGCGCCACCGCCCGCGCATTGTAGAGATTGATCCCGCCTGAAGCTTCCAACGGAATTCGTCCGCCAGACAAACCGACCGCTTCGGTCATTAGCTCGATTGGCATGTTATCCAGCATAATGCGATCTACATCCTGTACCAGGGCTTGTTGAACCTCGGCCAGGGTGCGGGTTTCCACTTCAACGGCATATTTCCGGCCATATTGTTTTCGGGCCCGCCGCACGGCTTCGGCAATACTGCCGGCGACATCAATATGGTTGTCTTTAATGAGAATCATATCGTAAAGACCGAGCCGATGGTTGACGCCGCCGCCGACATAAACGGCATACTTGTCTAAAGTGCGTTGGCCCGGCGCGGTTTTGCGCGTGTCCGTAATTTTGGCGGACGTGCCTTTTACGGCGTCTACATATTTAGCGGTTAAGGTGGCGATGCCGGACATGCGCTGCAAGAAATTGAGCGCCAGACGCTCGCCGGTCAACAATGTCAGGGCGGAGCCTTGCACTACTGCCAGAGAATCTCCTTTTTTTACAGGCATGCCTTCTTCAACGGTCATGTTAAACGAGATTTCCGGGTCAATTTCCAGAAAGACCATGCAGGCTACCGGTAATCCGGCAATGACGCCATCGCTTTTTGCAATGATTTTGGCTTTGGCCTGACGCTCCGCCGGAATGACGGCCTGCGTCGTTTTGTCACCATCGCCCACATCTTCTTTTAAGCCGAGCCGAACAATTTGGCGAATGGCTTCCTGATTTAGCAGCATGTACTCCCCCGTTATTGTTGATGATGCAGGCTGAAGGTTGTTAGATTATTGGCTGGGCTACCGCAATTTGCGGACGAATATAGCTTGGCCCAAAGCACATCGGCTGATAGCTTTTGTCCACGCCGCTTTCGGTGTAGAGCGGCGTCCAACCGGACATATCTTTAAACAGGCGAATGGCCCGAATCTCGCGCTCGGCGCATAGATCGAACCAATGGCGCGTACCTTTTGGCACGCGAATCAGATCGCCGGCCTCTACTTCGATGGCAATGACCGGATTATTCTCCGGATGAATATGAAATAGGCCGCGGCCTTGAATGATAAAGCGCACTTCGTCATCGTCGTGCCAGTGCTCCCGGCTAAAACGGGCCAGCATGGTTTCCAATCCGGGTGTCGCCGGATTGACATTGATAATGTCGGCGGTGACATAATTGCCGCGCACTTTCAGCTTGTCAATTTCTTCCGAATAAGCCGCCAGAATTTCCTCGTTTGGCGCATCGGCGGCGACCGGATGCGACGATTGCCAGCGCTCGTAATCAATGCCGATTTTGGCTAAGTACGCTGTCACATCGGTCTGATCGGTCAGCGTTCTATTCTCTTCGGGTATTCTTACTATGGCCATCTTTTCTCCTTTACGTGAAGAATTGCAACGTTATTTTAGCTCTTCAGATATGTTTGTGACGGTTAAGCCGTGAGGGTTTACACCCGCATGAACTTTAAAGTTTGTTCGATGAGCCGCTATTATGGCGCTGTCCCAGAACTTCAAACAAAAATTCAAATGTTTCAACATGGCGGCGGGCCTCGGCCACATTCCGACCCCAGGTATACAAGCCGTGCCGTCGTAATAAAAAGCCGTGCGCGTTGGGATTGTCGGATAACATCCGCTCAACGATTTGGCCCAGTGCGTTCATTTCCTGAGCATTTTCGATAATCGGCAGCCATTCGCGATGGGTATGGGTATGCACCCCGGCCAGACCCTTCAACATTTCATAGCCTTCGATGCTCAGCCCGCCTTGATCACCATGCAGATCCGACAGAATGGTGCCCCAGACCGAGTGTGTATGCAGAATCGCCCCGGCATCGCGCTGCCGCAAAATAGCTAAATGCAGCTTGGTCTCGTCAGATGGACGGCCTGCTCCGGCTAAGACCTGTTCAGCGCCATCAATGTGCAGAATATGTTCGGGCGTCAACGCGCCTTTGTCGGCTCCGGAAACCGTGATAGCCAATTGCAGCGGTTCGCGCTGCAAAACCGCGCTATAGTTTCCACTCGTGCCGAGCGCCCAGCCGCGCCGGTGAAAATCTTGTCCGATAAGAATAATTTGATGCGCTAAATCTAAAAACAACGTGCGCTCCTTATTTGTTATTAATGAAGGATAAACTTCTACCCAATTCATTGAAATCAGTTTCAGGCAACTTCTATTACAAAAAACATTACGCGCGACTGAAATGCAAGCTATCTGCGCATAGTTTGCCAAATAATTTCGGCATTTTTCAAAAAGCGTCATAATTTTCAAAAAATGTCAGACAGACCATCCGGCATTTTCGATTGTTGAACCGGCGACACTTTTTGCTTGAATGTTCTGCCCGGATAGTGTAGTTTTGGCCTTTACACTGTGAAATTCGGTAACTACTCACCTTCACCACAGAAATACACGGAGAATATACGCTTGCGCACAGGATTTGACTTACTTCCGTGTAAATCCGTGACCTTCAGTGGTGATACCCGAGTAATTACAAAATTTGGATACTGTCTCCACAAACTATGAGGGTTTTTATGGATCGCGAATACTTTTACCAAATGATTCAGGGCGAAGGCAAATTCGACTATGAGCTTTACCTCAACACGCCTCGACTTCTGACCTGCCAGAAAGAGTTTAAAGATTTTTGTAATCCGGACGAATTACAGTTTCAGGTTGTCCATCAATCGGAAGAATTATGGATGAAGCTGCTGGCCTACACGCTGCTGGATATTGACGACTATTTGCAAGCCGCTAACACCAACCGGGTTCTGACCTTGTTTGCGCGGGTTTACAAAATCCAACGTCTGATGACAGACCAATTGGCCCTTCTGGAAACCATGTCGCCCAAGGAATATCAGGAAATTCGGCTGCAACTCGGTAATGGCAGCGGTCAGGAATCGCCGGGCTTCCGCACGCTGCGCAAGATGTACAAACCTTTGTGGGATTCTTACAAAGCCACCTATCTCGATGCCCGCGGCCTGACGATTGAAAAAATCTACGACTCGGAGTACAAGCATGACGACGCCTACGTCATTGCTGAGGCTTTGTTTGAATTTGACCTGCAATTTCACAACTTCTTATACCATCACATCAAATTAATTCATCGCAGCATTGGCCTGCACGCCAAATCGCTTAAAGGGCGCTCGGTGGATATTCTTAACCAGGGGTTGCAAACCCAATTTTTTCCGGAATTGTGGGCCATTCGCAGTGAAATGACCGATCGCTGGGGCGCGCAATACGGTGTTAAACGGGAGTCACTTAGCCATGCCCAGCCCAATTGAATCCATGCGTGAACAATTTCGTGTCCCGGACGGCATTTATCTGCTAAACCATTCCGTCGGCTGCCAGCCACACCGGACAACTGCTGCATTGGAAAATTATCAGCGCTTGTGGGCGGAAAAAGGCGGCGAAGCCTGGGGCGATTGGCTGACTTTAGTGGACGATTTTCGGCAGGCTTTGGCCGGATTGCTGGGCACACGTCCGGAAGCCATTTGTCCGCAAACCAATATTTCATCGGCCTTGACCAAGATTTTAGCGGCGTTGCCGTCGCGGAAAAGTCGGACAAAAATCCTTTTGTCGGAGTTGGATTTCCCGTCCATGGGTTTTGTGTGCGATCAGTTCCGGGTGGCGGGTTATGAGCCGGTATTTTTGCCGGGCGAGCAAGGGCGGCTGCCTCTGGCACAATGGGCGGAGGCTTTGCGGGACGATGTGCAGATTGTTCTTATCACCCACGTTTTGTCGGAAAGTAATTACCGCTGTCCGGTGGCGGATATTTGTCGCCTGGCCCGTGAGCGCGATATTTTTTCCGTAGTGGACGTGGCTCAGTCTATTGGCGTTGTGCCGATTGATATGGGCGAATGGCCGGCGGATTTCGTTATCGGCTCTTGTGTCAAGTGGCTGTGCGGTGGGCCTGGCGCTGGTTTTTTGTGGGTTGATTTAACCCGAATTGGGGAGTTTAAACCAATTGATGTGGGCTGGTTTTCTCACCAAAACCCCTTTGAATTTGATATTCGACATTTTGAGTACAGCGCTGATGCGCGGCGTTTTTGGGGTGGTACGCCGTCGGTGCTGCCCTATGTGACAGCGGCCGCCGGTATTGCGGAATTGTCGCAAATCGGCCTGGCAGCTATCTCCACCCACAATCGGCGGTTAACCGATCACTTGACGCAAAGCGCTCTGGCCTGCGGTTTGACGGTTAACTCGCCGCATCAAGCGGACGAGCGCGGAGGCAGCGTCGTCATTGAGTTCTCGGATCGCAGTAAAGCCGCCGCCATATTCCGCGAAGCCGGCATTCGCGTGGATCAGCGTCCCAAATTCGGCTTCCGCTTCTCGCCGCATATCTACAATTCACTGGCCGAAATTGAGCAGGTTTGTGAGCAGCTTGGTCGGTTCAAGAATTGTCATTATGCCAACATGCATTCAAAACAAAGGCATGTCTCCGGCACTTGAAGCTCGGCAAACTTCCGAATTGGCACACTGCTTAAGTGCCGGGGACATTACCGTATTTTGTGTATTTCGTGGTGAATATACTTTTAACGGGCACAATCTTTCATTATTAGGGCATGTCATTTCGGCGCGTTTTTAGCCGGAATCTTCTTACAGACAAACAAGATGCCGGATAAAAACATTCCGGCATGACAGTGAACTTGAAAATGAAATAATGTGGCCGTTGTCCGTATAATTCAGGTAGAAAGAGTTGGAGTCGGATTTTGACGCTTTCGACGGCTTTTTCTGCCAAAGATAACTTCCTTGCCAGGCTACCGATTTTTTACCGCAGTTTTTTTCGTTTAAGCGCGTAAAAGTAGATTGACAAGTAGAGGTTTTGGGGGTAATTTGCGCGCTGGATTTTTGTACGACGACGGCTTAGTTTTTTGCAACATGGGAAATTTGGTCAGATTTTAATACCGGCAATATAGCATTTAAAGACATAGAACCCCCATTTTAACCTGAATTATGCATCATCATAAACAATTCAGGCTAAAGGAAATGATGACATGGCCTGGTTTAGCAAACCGAAATTCGGCGGGATCGCCACCAACAAGAAAAAAAGCGATATTCCAGAAAATTTATGGGCGAAGTGTGAGCAATGCCACGAAATTTTGTACCGCCCTGAATTGGAGCGCAATCTATCGGTCTGTATGCATTGCAGTTTCCATTTTCGTATTGGACATCGCAAGTACGTGGAATTGTTGCTGGATGAAAACTCGTTTGAAGAAAAATACGGCAATATCCGTTCAACAGACCCGCTGGACTTTCCCGATTACAAAAAAAAGCTAAAAAAAGGTGAGGAAATTTCCGGCATTCCGGAAGCCATCGTTGTCGGCATGGGTTCGATCAACGGGATTCTGATTGCGGCCGGCTTTTCCGATTTTGGCTTTATGGCGGGTAGTATGGGTTCGGCGTTTGGTGAACGATTGTATCGCATCATTATGGATGCCGCGGAAAGAAAACTGCCCGTTGTGATTATTTCTGCCTCGGGCGGTGGCGCCCGGATGCAGGAAGGCATACTTTCACTGATGCAAATGGCTAAAGTCAGCGCCGCGCTGGACCGCCTGAGCAAAGCCCGTCAGCCGTACATCTCGGTTTTGACCCATCCGACGATGGGCGGTGTGATGGCCAGCTTTTCCTCGGTCGGCGATGTGATTTTGGCTGAACCCGGCGCATTGCTGGGTTTTGCCGGGCCGCGCGTAATTCAGGAGACCATCGGTCAGGATTTGCCGGAAGGGTTTCAGCGCTCGGAATTTCAATTAGCGCACGGCATGATTGACACCGTTGTATCCCGCAAAGATTTAAAATCAACCATTACAATGATATTGAACCATTTGCTGAAACTCCCACCGCGAGGTAATCTCCAATGAAAATCCGATTGTCCGACCGTGTCAACACGGTGCCGCCGTCAGAAACGATGGCCATTACCAACAAAGCTAAAGCCATGCGTAAGCAAGGGTTAGACGTGATTATGATGAGCGCCGGCGAGCCGGATTTTGACACGCCGGAGCATATTAAAGAAGCGGCGCGCCAGGCGATGGCCAAAGGCTACACCAAATATACGCCTTCTTATGGTATCCCGGAGCTGCGCCAGGCGATCTGCGATAAATTCAAGAAAGATAACAACTTAATCTTTAAGCCGGAAGAAACGATTGTCAACAGCGGGGCCAAACAATCCATCTACAACCTGATCATGACGCTGATCAATCCCGGCGATGACGTTATCGTGCCTGCGCCGTATTGGGTCAGCTATACCTCGATGGTCATGCTGGCCGGCGGCCATTCGGTCATCGTCAATTCCGATATTCACTCGGATTTTAAAATCACTCCGGCGCAATTGGCAGCGGCGATTACGCCCAAAACCAAGCTGATGATTTTCTGCAGCCCCAGCAATCCAACCGGCAGCGTCTACACGCGTGATGAAATCAAAGCGCTGGCGGACGTATTGCTAAAACATCCGCATGTTTACGTGATTTCCGACGAAATCTATGAATGCATTGTTTATGACGACCATCGGCATTTTAGCATGTTGGAAATTGCGCCGGATTTGCGGGAACGCTTTATCCTGTGCAACGGCGTATCCAAATCCTGGTCCATGACCGGCTGGCGTATTGGTTATGCCGCCGCGCCGGTGGAAATCATCGAAGGCATGAATAAGATTCAAAGCCAGAGCACATCGCATCCCGATTCAATTGCCCAATGGGCCGCCGTGACCGCCATGACCGGTCCAACCGACGAACAGCAAAAAATGGTGCGCGCTTTTCAAGAGCGGCGCAATTACATCGTCGAGCGAATGCGCGGCATGGACGGCTGGCAAATTAACAAGCCGCAGGGGGCGTTTTATGTCTTCCCCAGCGTAGAAAAGCTGCTGGGCCGGACAACGGTAAAAGGCCAGAAGATCGCCACCTCCAACGACTTAAACGACTATTTGCTGGATGAACACCTGGTGGCCGGCGTACCGGGCGAAGCGTTTGGCGCGGATGGTTATATTCGTTTCTCCTATGCCACGTCCATGGAAAACATCCAAAAGGCGCTGGATCGTATTGAAAAGGCGACCGCCGCTTTGCGTTAAGCGTATCAATCCGCCAGGCAAGATTGACCTGCGCGTTATACTTTCTTCATTATTCACCAACTAAAGAAGGTAGCTTATGCCGGAAAAGAAAATCAAAAAGCGAAAGCAAATAGCACGGTGGTAACTGAAGGTTTTGAGCAGATCGATGCCTACTTTAAAGCGATTGGTTTTGACCCGCAGAAAATAGCTCTTAAAAGTGATTTGGATGACTTCAATCATCAATCGGTCTGATCTGTCCTGGGACTATTCAGGCCGAAAGCGCGCCAATCCTGCATTGCGCCGGAGGACATCATATCGTGCGCGAGTTTGCGTAATTCATCGGCATCTAACTTAGGTAACTGCTGGATAATGCTTTTGTCGGCATTTATCTCCGGATATTGGCGGGGGTTGGCGGCGATACGCCGAACCAGTTCGGTAAACACCTGGCGATTAGCTTGCCCGTGGGCGGTTTTTGCGCCAATGTCCGGCGTCATTAATTCCGACAGGGTCAAAAAAGGGAATTCGCTATGGTAGATTTCACTGAGCTTGGCGCGCATTTCCAACAACGGCGCAGCCGTCAAGTCCGTAAAGATGCGGTCAATGGCGTGCTGGCCCTCATGCTGAAAAACGCCGGCCACCGTGAGTTTTTGGCTAAGCTGCTTGACAAATTCAAAATGCCGCTCGGTTTCATCTGCAAACTGCCGTTTTGTCTCGACGTTCCAAATCTCCAACTCCTTGAATCGCAATGTGTTTTGCAACTGTCGCGAATAAAAAATATCAGCCGGCATTTTCGAGGTAGCAATTTCAATTTCGTGGGCTTCCTGTTCAACGCGCTGCCGCGAAATCGGATCTGCCATAATCCACCAGTCGCGCACAGCCCGCAAGCTATACGGCGGACGCACCTGATAAACCGTGTAAATATCTTCGGGACTACTGATGCCCCCATGTTGGGTTTGATATTGCCAGGCCCAACTGCCGAAGCCATTGCTGACCATATAATCCAGATAAATGGCCCGCACTTTTGCTTCGCGCCCCCATAGCTTTACCTGCCGCGTTTCGTCTGCTACAATGTGACCAAAGTGACAATCATACACGCCGTCGGTAAAGCCGAGCATAAGCACGCCTTTATATTCGGCGCGAATTTTAGTCGTGAACCGCTGAAAGTACAGTTCATCAAAACGATAGGGCGGCTGGCCTAAGTCCGGGAATAGACGGGCAGCTTGAACCAACACATCCCAAACCTCGCGCTGAAACAAATGATCGTTGCCTTTCCCATTGACGATCCGAAAATAGTGGGCATCGGCAATCGCCTTCATATTGTCCATAAACTGGATGTATAGCTGCAAACGGCTCCATTGTTGACGGACTTTGAGTGCCCGGGGGTCTTGTTGAATCGCTTTTTCCAGTACCAGGCGGGCTTCGCGAAAGAGCATCAGGCGTGTGTAAACGTCCGCCAACTGCAGATAGACCGAAACGTTTTCCGGATCAAGTTCGACCGCGCGGATGGCGCTGCTAAGCGCTTCATATTGGTCGGCCAAAAATGCCGGGGCCATGGCCGGATCAAGCTGCATCTGGTCAAGCTGCCAGATTTGGAGCGCGTGGCGATAGGCGCCGGTTTGCACCAACAGTTCGTGCAGCAGTCGATTGGCCGGATAATAGTAAGGTTCGCGGGCGATGACGGCGGCTTCCAAAGTTTCAATGGCGGCATCGATTTGGCGGGCCTCGGCCTGCGCCCGGGCTAAGTGGAAAGTATATTCGTAGGAGAAAGGCGGCTTAAGCAGGATGGCTTGTTGAAAGTGGGCGATGGCTGCGGTAAAATCTTTTTGCTCCTGGTAGATTTGGCCAAGCAGCAAATGGTTTTCCGGATTGTCTTTATCGAGATGCAGCGCGCGGCGGGCATAATCTAAGGCCGTATCGTAATCCCGGCGGTAATAGGCGTAAAAATTAGCCAGCTTATGGCAGCTTACGCCGTCTTTGGGGGAAATCCGCAATGCCCGCTGCAACTGGCCGATGGCCTCGTCAATTTGGTGACGATAGTAGGCGACGTCGGCCTGATAATGATGATAGCTCAACGACTTCTTTTGACCATGCAGAGTCAAACAGCCGGCGGTGTATATCCATAAAATCAGAATGAAAACGATATGTTTAAATCGACTGTGCTTTTTCAAGAAAGTTGACCATATCACGCTATTCAGTAAAGTCTAAAAATAGAACACGGATGACACGGAAAGCGCACGGATTTACACGGATAAAGCTTTTTTAACGTTAATTCATGCGGGGCACAAAGCGGCGTGATTTCGGTTTCCCAACCATTTTTTGAGTGAGGTTGAACTCTCGCCCGAACGCCGTCCGGCCAGAATTCCGGCAACAGTCAAATCCTCGTCCAAATCCGGCCAATGAATGTACGCACCGTCGCCGATGATCCGATAATTGTCGCGCTCTTGCGGTGTGCCGTGCCATAAGCGCGGATACCACATCAATGGCGCAATGATCGTCCGACCGTCGGTCAAGTCGATTTGCAATGCGTCATCGCTGATCTGAACTTGCCGGGCGTGCGCGTCTTGGATTTCATTGATTAAAGAACTCATCCCACTTCTCCAGAAAATTTTCCTGATGCTCTTCGATCAAGCGGGCGATTTTATTCAGTTCATTCCGGCTAAAACCACCCGCATTTTGCAGCACAATTGGATCAAGCCAGAATTTTGCCACCCTATTTTCTATTTTCGCGTTGGACGTGAATGTGGGCCGGTTCGCCTTTATCCAATGCGACAAAGAAAAAGCGATACGGCCCAAGTTTCATCACGGTTGGCATTGCTCAATCCTTAAACTTAAAGCCATCAAATCCACAAAGTTCAACTTTGCAACATTTCCTGATACCTTCAATCAATTGAGGTTACCTTTTGGCAGCGTTTTGGAAAAATGGTCGTCCAACTTATCCAAAACGGCCAATCCTTTTGTTCGAGAGCCTTTTGCCGCTAAAGCACGGAATCGAACTTCCGCGACGTGCGCCTTTAACATTGTCGGTGAAACGTCTACGCCGGTGGCTTCGGCCCAGACTAAAGCTTCCAGTTCGCGGGCTTCGTCGTTGGCCATCTGGCGATAAGCCGCTTCGAGATTGAGGTCTATGGGCGAATCCGGGGTGACAAACGATTTTGTTTTCAAGCCTAAGGCATCCGCCAATTCCGGGTTTTGACGAACATCTTCGTCCAGAAGGATGTAACGCGCCACGGCTAAACGGTCTTTCTTCGGCAGGGCGCAAAACACCCGGTAAAAGGCTTCAGCCGTGTTCGTTGTTGCAACCTTCCGTACAGGTTTTTTACGACTTAGCAGTATTGGTGATGCGGATGATTGATTCATAGAAAGTCTTCCTTAAAATTGAGTTCACAAACAATAACCTATACCAACGGCGGATACGGCTTCTCCCCATCCACGCCCAACTCCGCCATTGCCGCGGCGGCGGCGGAACGCTCCATTTTCCCTTGCGCGGCCAATGTCGACAGGGTAGCGGCCACAATATGCTTGGCGTCCACCTCAAAAAAGTCGCGCAGAGCCTCGCGGGTTTCGCTGCGGCCAAAGCCGTCGGTGCCCAGCGAAGTCAGCGGGGCGGGCAGCCACTTGGCGATCATATCCGGCAAGGCTTTGACATAGTCGGATGCGGCGACGTACACGCCGTCAACACCGGACAGCGTCTTTTGCAGCCAGGATTGGCGCGCCGGCTGATCGGGATGGAGCAAATTCCAGCGCTCGGTTTCGTCGGCATTGCGATAGAGTTCCTTGTAGCTGGTCACGCTCCAGACGGTCGCCGCTACGCCGTATTTTTCTTCCAGAATTTGCTGGGCCTTCAACACTTCGTTCATAATGGCGCCGCTGCCGAACAAGTTGGCTTTTGGTCCGTTTGGACGAACGGACTCTCTGTATTTATACAGGCCGCGCAGTACGCCTTCTTCGCAGCCTTTGAGCGCAGTTGGCTGCACATAATCTTCATTCATCACCGTAATATAATAGAAGATGTTTTCCTGCTTCTCAAACATGCGATAAATGCCATCGCGGATAATCAGCGTCAGTTCAAAGCCGAAGGCGGGATCGTAGCATAGCATGTTCGGCACGGGATGGCCGAGCAAGTGGCTGTGGCCGTCTTCGTGCTGCAGGCCTTCGCCGTTCAACGTCGTGCGGCCGGACGTGCCGCCCAGCAAAAAGCCACGGGCGCAGCAATCGCCGGCGGCCCAAACCAAATCGCCAATGCGCTGTAAACCAAACATGGAGTAGAAGATATAGAACGGCATCATGCTGATCCCGTATGTCGAATAGGCCGTGCCTGCGGCAATAAATGATGACAGCGAGCCGGCTTCGGTAATGCCTTCTTCCAAAATCTGGCCGTCGGTGGCTTCTTTGTAATAGAGCAAGGTATCGGCGTCCACCGGCTCGTAGGTCTGGCCGACGTGCGAGTAAATGCCGCATTGCCGGAACAGCGATTCCATACCAAAGGTGCGGGCTTCGTCGGGCACAATCGGCACGATAAACTTGCCGAGTTCTTTGTCCTTCAACAACTTGGCCAAAATCCGCACAAAAACCATAGTGGTGGAGACTTCGCGGTTGCCGCTGCCGTCCAAAAACTCCTGGAAGACTTCGATTGGCGGTGTTTTGTGCGGTTCGGCAATCGCAATACGACTTGGCACATAACCGCCCAGTTGCTTGCGGCGTTCGCGGATATATTGAATTTCCGGACTGTTATCTGCCGGCTTATAAAAAGGTGCGGCGGCAATCTGTTCATCAGAGATTGGAATGCTGAAGCGGGTGCGGAACTCGCGCATTTCATCTTCGTTCAGCTTCTTTTGTTGATGGGTGATGTTTTTGCCTTCGCCGGCTTCGCCCATGCCGTAGCCTTTGATGGTGCGGGCCAGGATAACAGTGGGGCTGCCGACGTTGTCGATGGCCGCTTTGTAAGCAGCGTACACTTTTTCGGGATCGTGTCCGCCGTAACGCAGCTTGCGCAGTTGTGAATCGGACAGATGCTCGACCAGTTTGAGCAAGCGCGGGTCGGCGCCAAAAAAGTGCTTGCGAATAAAATCGCCGTCCGACACAATGTATTTTTGAAACCAGCCGTCAACCAATTCTTCCATACGCTTGACCAGTAAACCGCCATCTTCTTTTTCCAGAATTTCGTCCCAATCATCGCCCCACAAGACTTTAATGACATTCCAGCCGGAGCCGCGGAAGGTAGCTTCCAACTCCTGAATAATCTTGCCGTTACCGCGCACAGGGCCGTCCAGACGCTGCAAGTTGCAGTTGATGACAAAGACGAGGTTGTCCAATTTCTCACGCGAGGCTAAGCCAATGGAACCCAATGCCTCAGGCTCATCCGTTTCGCCGTCACCCAGGTAAGCAAAAACTTTTTCGCCATTTTTTTGCTTCAGACCGCGATCTTCCAGGTAGCGCATAAAACGGGCCTGATATATTGCCTGCAACGGCCCAAGACCCATTGACACGGTTGGAAATTGCCAAAAATTCGGCATCAGCCAGGGATGCGGATAGGATGACAAACCACCACCTTCCGCCAGTTCGCGCCGGAAATTGAGCAGTTGATGCTCGGTTATCCGGCCTTCCAAAAAGGCGCGGGCATATATGCCGGGTGAGGCATGGCCCTGAAAGTAGACCAGATCACCATGATAGTTTTCGCTGCGACCGCGGAAAATATGGTTAAAAGCGACTTCGTAGAGCGTGGCCGCCGAGGCGTAGGTGGAGATATGGCCGCCGATACCAGGCGTGCGTTTGTTACCGCCCACGACCATGGCCATGGCGTTCCAGCGCAGGATGCTTTTAATCCGGCGTTCGGTTTCGCGATTGCCGGGGAATGACGGTTGCTTATTCCGCGGAATTGTATTAATAAACGGCGTGTTGGCTGTAAAGGGAATTTCTACGCCGGCTTGTCGGGCATGGATATTCAGATCACGCAGCAAAGTGTTGACGCGCTCTGGCCCTTTATAGGACAACACATAGTCCAGCGAGTCCAGCCACTCGCGGGTTTCCAATTCTTCTTCGTTGGTAATGTCCTGATAATCGCGTGGGGTGTCGTTCATAGCCTTCATCCTTTTCGGTAATGAGTGAGGAAATAACATTGCGCGTGAAGCAAGCGTAATTCTCAGCACATCTTAAGTAAGAATAATACGCGGCACGCTCGTTCACGTCCGATTATGTATGTTGAAATTATTGCAGTAGCTTTTCCAGAGCCGCATTAACTTCCGCGGCTTGCTTCCGGGTCAGACGCTCCAGTTTTAAAATTTGGCTTATCTCGTGCCGGATACGTTGTTGATGCTCGGTGTAGGCGGCGCAAACCTGCCGGGTATGTGCTTCCGTTTGCGGGACGGGCACCGGCCCGATTACGTGGCGCAACAGTACGATTTTCAAATACTCCGCTTCGCCGGCGGATTCACATTCCAGCCGATGGCCGTTGATGACCAAAACGGCTTTGTCAAAAAAGTATTCTATGCGCGGCGTTTCAATTTCGCGAATGTCCGGCAGGATGCGGGTTTTGACCGGCCAATCGGCATGAATAAAATCATCCGGAAAACGGCGGCGCGGCTCGATTTTTTCCAGCTCGCTTAAAACATGGGCCGCAAAGGTGTCGGCGTTGAAATTTTCGACCCGTTTGCTTTTCTTGGACGTGACCGATTGCGGCTTGACATGCACCCGCTCGTAAACCAGGCGGCAAACTTCCCAATAGATTTCTTTGCATTCTTGCTCAGTCAAACCCAAGGCGTCGAAAATGACATCGTCCAATTGTTTACGATCCGGCAACGGCTGTGGATCGGGCAAGGGTTTGGTTTTGTCGGCAAAGGCGGCTTTGGGCAGGCCGCATTCATGAAAGATAGACTCTATTGGGCGCTTTGACAACTTTCTGATGGCTGATTTGAGCGTCTTTATTTGGTCGTTGCTAAATGCTTTGGGATTGGGGATCATAAGTTTGGCAACTTCGTATGCCTCTGCTTTGAGTAAACCGCCACCAAAATTCACGCGACCTAATGAATTGAAGATGAGTTGAAAAACCGAACTGTTCGTCAACGCCAATAGCACACTAGAATCCGACTTGGCGTGTATTTCGTAAAAATTATTACTAAAGTATAATCCACCAGGCGTATAGTAAAAACGTACTATTTCATTGATTGCAAAATTGCAGTTTATTTTTGCCGCTTTTCTTTTGCCAAGATCATACCACTTTTTTCTTGCGCTGCATGTTGGGCGCAAATGAAGATTTCTTGCTTCGCCCTCTTCAATGTATCGCAGAATATTTAACCCGAGTAATTCTTCTTTCGTTTTATGGCACATCAACAATTTATATTTCAACTCGGCTGGATAGATTAAAAGCAGACTGCTTTCACGGGCATTTTTCACTGCCGGAACAAGAAACTCGTCTTCAATACCCCATGCCTTGGCGACGTCATCAGCAAGAAAGAAAAAATCATTATCACCGGTCTTGATCCCAAATCGCACATTTGCAACTGACCCAAGCGGTACCAACAAGTCCTTTTTTCCGGCTATTTCCAAAACTTTAAAGTAAATATCCGGCGCTCGCAGATATTTACTCCCCCATTTGCTGCCAGCGTAAGTCTGACCATGCATTCCTTCCTCGTACAATTTCTTTTGCTGAACCAGCACAACGCGAATCTGGTCATCCTCATAGAAAGAATGGCGCTGTTCGATCCGTTGTATCAACCGATCCACATCCTGCCAGCGCAGATCGTCTTCTTTATGGGGCGGGCAGTTTGGAATCAAATCCTCAAAACGTGTCTTTAGGCTCACAAACCTGACGGTATTTTCATCACGCTCTTTTTGGTCGCGGCAGCGTTCGATAATTGTAATCACGCTATTGACATCGGCGGCGGCAAAATCCCGTTCCGCAGGCGAAGCGATAATGGCAATGATTTTAAAATGTTGACACAGATAATGTTGCAACGACGCGCCATAACGCACATCCAGCCAGCTATTGGATGTAATGTAGCCCAGTCGTCCGCCTTCTTTTAAAAAAGCGGCGCTGTGCAGAAAGAAGTAAACATAGATATCGGCCTGCTTGTTGATGGCCGTATTGACGCCCCATTCCATATTCAGGGTCGCGGCTAATTTTTCCTTATCGTCAATCAATTCCTGCCGGATGTAGGGCGGGTTGCCGACCGTGGCGTCAAATTCGGGAATAGCGACTTCGACGGTATCCTTGCCGGAAATATCTTCGAAGCGATACTTGATGCCGGTATGCTTGCGAACCTGAAAGAATCCGTTTTTGGGCATGATGTCAAAAGCGTCGCAATTTTGGATATAGGGAAAATTCTCTTTTTCGGATAGGTCAAGCATAGCCAAGTTCATCATGGCCAGATGGGACGGGAATTTGGCAATATCACAGCCCCAAAGTTGTTCTAACAATTGCTTATGCGAGCAGCTTTGACCAGCCAGATATTTTAAACGCGAATAACTGCGGACTAAAAACGTTCCCGCCCCGCAGCTCCAATCCGAAATAATGGCCTCCGCTTTGGTGACGCAAAAACCGACAATCAAATCCACCCGATTAGCCGGCGTGAAGTATTGGCCCATTTCATGCCGGTCAGTTTCAGGAATCAGGCTCTCATAGACTCGGCCCAGAATCTCATAATTCAGGCCGGCAAAGTTGTAATTGTTCAGGTCTTTGATAAAGCGGGTCAGTTGCTCCACCGCATCGTCGGGGATACGCGCTTCGTCAAACACGGTCGCGGCGAAGATCGGCTGGTAGTCAATTTGCTTGACCTTGTCAAAGTGCTGATTCAAATCGTGCTGAAGCTGCCGCCCGGTTTTGACGTTGACCGCAATGGGACCCAGTACATCCGGATAGTGGTTGCGGACGACGTTATAAAAGACGACCTTGTTGATGATCTGAAACACGGCCAGTCGGGCGATTTTGAAGTAAAATTCGTAGGACACATGCTCCGAACCTATCCGGTTTTCGATGGCGCTGTTCCAGCCTTGGGCGCTCACCCATCTCACCAGCTTTGCGTAGAAACCTTTGTCGGTTTCGCTCGTAATTTTGAGCGCCGAGGCAAATACCGGCGTATTGATGTCCACCAAAAAAAGCAGCTTGTAGACAAAAAAATCATCAATGGGTACGCCAATAAAACGCGCCGGCTCGCTCAGGATATGATGAAATGTCGTAAGGAATTTTTCTAAAAAACTACGGATTTTGGCCCAATTTTCCTCGTTATCCAGCCGATCCAGGTCGTTGTCCGGTAACAGGACGATATTGCGCCAGATCATCTTTTGGCGCTGCATCAGCGGCACATTGGATTCGTGGGTTTTCCATAGAATAAAGTCGCGCACGTTCCAGGTGGCAAAGTAATCCACGGCCAGCGCATTGGCTTTCATCAGCGCGTTGTTGACGGTTTCCAGATCCGTGGCGTCATATTTGGGCTGCTTGGTCTCGAAGGAAAGCGCAAACTTTTGCCGTTGTTTATCCGCCCACAGCAAGCCGTCCAGAAACACGCTTTGCCCGCCGACTTTAAGCGAATGTTCGGCCTCGGCCTCTTCAAAAGATTGAAATAGTTCCGGCGCTCCGCGGATGATGGAATTCATCATCTCTATAATTTTATAGCGGAAAGTATGTTCGGTGAGTTTCATTTACTTAACCGGTTGCGCGAAAAGCTTTAAAATTGGAAAACGGATTAACGTGGATTCGACGGATGCACACGAATTTTTAATTTTTGCTTTTTTAATCCGTAATCCGCGAAAATCTGCTAAATTCGTGAAAATCCGTGTTCCAATCTTTATATCGTGACAGTAGTGCTGTTCGGCATAAGTTTGTGTGAACTCAAACCTGACGGGTTTTGGAAACCCGTCAGGTTTTGATCGTCGAAAAAGTTCACACGAACTTACGCCGCCTTGCAGTAGTTATTGAAGATCAATCAACGCAACAACATCCTGAATATCCACCATACCGTCGTCGTTAATATCGAACACCGCTTCATATTCCCAATCTTCCAGAATGGCGTCGGTCAGGATGCCGATATCGTCCGCGTCAATTTCGCCGTTGCCGTTGATGTCGCCCGTCATGAGCCCGTCCAGTGTTTGAAAAGACGCTTCGGCCAGACACACTTGCGTCTCTTTAAGATCGGTGACGCACAGTTGGTAAAAGTAGGTTTGATCAGGCATCAAGTTATGCAAGTTACCAATATGCGAAGTCGCCGGCGTTGTTAGCTCAGCCGCCATTGGATAAATGCCGCTCTGCATGCCATAATGAATTATAGCTGTGGTCAGCTTGTCCGTTGAAAAAGAGATTCTCGCGGTGGTTGCGGTGATATTGGAAACCGCTACATTGCTGACTACCGGGGCGGGTTCGTCGTTATCTTCAATGGTCAATTCAAATTGGGCAGGCGTACCAAGCTTGGCGCTGTTACCACCGGATAGATTTTGGAGTGAAAAAGTAATCGCCTCCACATTTTCGATGGTGCTATCATCGGTGATATTCAAAGATACCGTTTGTAGTATCGCGCCACCCGCGGCAAAAGTTAGCCTTTTCGTGCTGAAGTTCCCCACATCCTCAGCCGATCCGGCAGTTAAGGCCACATCAATTTGGGTTGGGCCGCTAATGGATGGCGCGGTTATCAGTACTTCCAGGGTGTAACTGCCATCGCCCTCTTTAACCGTGGCATTGGCCGCGGCAAATTGCACGGTTGTGCGATCCAAAATCGTGAGTTGAAATTGCGCTTGCGTACCGATTTTGGCATTACTGCCGCCGGTGACATTCTGCAAGGTGAAAGTCAGGGATTCGCTGACTTCGGCCAGGGCATCTTCGGTGATCGTCAACGTCACGGTTTGCGTAGCGGCGCTGCCGGCGGGAAAGGTTAGGGTTTGTGTCGCAAAGTTGTTCACATCCGCCGCCGTTCCGGATGTCAGGGCAAGCTGCACGGTGGTGGCGCTGCCGGAAGCCGGGGCCGTCACGCTCACGCTCAATTGATAGCTGCCGCCTTCGATGACCGTGGCATTGGCCGCGGCAAACTGCACCGTCGTGCGATCCAAAATCGTCAGTTGAAATTGCGCTTGCGTACCGATTTTGGCATTGCTGCCGCCGGTGACATTTTGCAAGGTGAAGGTCAAGATTTCGCTGACTTCGGCCAGGGCATCTTCGGTGACCGTCAGCGTCACGGTTTGCGTGGCGGCGCTGCCGGCGGGAAAGGTCAGCGTTTGTGTCGCAAAGTTGTTCACATCCGCCGCAGTTCCGGATGTCAGGGCAAGCTGCACGGTGGTGGCGCTGCCGGAAGCCGGGGCGGTCACGCTCACCACTAATTGATAGCTGCCGCCTTCGATGACCGTGGCATTGGCCGCGGCAAACTGCACCGTCGTGCGATCCAAAATCGTCAGTTGAAATTGCGCTTGCGTACCGATTTTGGCATTGCTGCCGCCGGTGACATTTTGCAAGGTGAAGGTCAAGATTTCGCTGACTTCGGCCAGGGCATCTTCGGTGACCGTCAGCGTCACGGTTTGCGTGGCGGCGCTGCCGGCGGGAAAGGTCAGCGTTTGTGTCGCAAAGTTGTTCACATCCGCCGCAGTTCCGGATGTCAGGGCAAGCTGCACGGTGGTGGCGCTGCCGGAAGCCGGGGCGGTCACGCTCACCGCTAATTGATAGCTGCCGCCTTCGATGACGGTGGCATTGGCCGCGGCAAACTGCACGGTCGTGCGATCCAAAATCGTGAGTTGAAATTGAGTGCGGACGCCCAACACCGGCGTATTGCCACCGGAAACATTCTGCAAGGTAAAAGTCAACGTTTCGTTGCTCTCGCTGACATTATCATCCGTCACGGTGATTAAGACCTTTTGGGCAGTAGCGCTGCCGGCCGGAAAAGTCACCGTCTGGGTCGCGTAATTATTGATATCTGCCGCAGTTCCGCCGGTTAAAGCAACTTGTACGGTTGTGGCTTGCGCGCCCGGATTAATCAGGCTTATTTCAAGTTCGTAGGTATTGCCTTCGATTACCGTCGCCGTCGCGGTGGCGAACTGCACTTCCGTGCTCGGCGGGGCATTGCTCCAGATTCGGTTGACCCATTCCGGGTGGTCGATAAAGGGGTTGCGGTTGTGCTGAAGTTCGGCCACCCGCTCGTTGCGACGCATTTCCAGGGCATCGACCGGGTCGGCCTGATGCCAGGCCAGCAGAGTGGATACGACCCCCAATTTGTTGGTGATATTATTCGGATCATGGTTTGTATCAATCAATTCCAGATTGTACGGGTCCTTGCCGCCGCTGCCTTCGTAACGCGCGTCCATATAAAAAATCATGCGTGCTACGTTGCCTTTATCCTGTGGACGTGGTTCAAACGAGTTGGCGTCGGCAAAGCAGCCGGTGGCAAAGCCGTCGCTATCGCTATAGGGCGTACCGCCGTTATCAAAATCCATGCTGCCGCGCTTACTGTTGACCGTTACATCCGCCGGCCGTAAATGATGCAAATCAATATAGCCAGGCTCTTTATCATCAATGCCGATGCCATTGGGCCACACGTGTTCGCGGTTCCAGTTATCTGCACCCGTACCTTGTAGTGATTTGGCGCGGGATCGTCCGTCATAAATCAAAATAACATTGTTGGGATTAGCGGGATCTTCGTCCGCATATTTGAGGCCGTCCCAGACTCCGTCATAGTTTGTGACGGCGTCTTCAAAATAGGTATCACGCAGCAAAGCATTCAAAATGCTTTTTAACTCCGGGCCGGTTTGATTGTTGATACCGGCATAGTAATCGCCGCTGCCGAAGGTGCGGGCATTGGCGGTGATGCCTGCGGAATAGGTGTCGCTATTTTTTGACCAAATCTTATAATAGTATAGGGTGGCTTCATTCCGACCGGTATGATTAAAATCGGCCAGACTGCCGACAGCCAGCACCGTAGCGGTACCGATGGGTTGGCCGGCTGTGTATGATCCGCTCGGTGTGCCAAAACTATTACTGGTATTAAACGCCAGCAGAATCTGATCATTAGCCACGTTGCGTGTCCAGACCAGATGAATTTCCGAAGCGCCGGTCGGGGTGGCGGTAAAATTGGTCGGATCAATCACGCCGCTTGAGCTTTTGATGGCGACTTCATCGACCTGCCAATTTCGGGCGGCGTTGGAGCCTGTGCCGCTGGACTGATAGTGAAACGCCAGCGCGACCTGTGAACTGGAGGCAAAAGCGGCTAAGCTGATGTCGCCGGAACTCGTCCAGGTTTGGTCCTGCGTCGGGTTCAGGAAATTGAGCGTTGTCCAGGAAGCGGATGCCGGATTGCCACCGACAGTATAGTTAGTAGAAATCTTAAGCGCTAACCCGTTGATGGTATCGGTAAAGCGCACCCACTCCCAAAATTCCAGCACGGGATTGGTATAGCCGGTCAAATTAATGGTCGGGATCAAGAGCCAATCTTCGCTGGCAACATCGCCGCCAAAACCGCTGCAGGCCATGTAGCTGCCGCTGCCGTTGGCTCCGCCGCCCGTTGTGGCAATCGTCCAGTTGCGGTTGCTGGCCACGTTGTAAGTGTCCCAACTCCCGGAAGCGGATTCAAAGCTTTCCAGACCGGTAAAAGCCGGAATACCGGGCGTGACGGCGGAAGTTGTCGGGACGCTTCCGTCGGTTTTGTAGGCGATGTTGGCGCCGCTATTGGTATATGGGAAGATTTTAAAAGTGTAAGTGACCGTGGGACTCAGGTTTTCAAAAAAGAAAGATTGGACGCCGGGGTTGACATTGACAGCGGCGCTGCCGTCACCTAATTGATTATCATTGGTCACAGCGACGCCGTTCGTAGGGTTAGAAATAGCGCCGGCGCCGGCATTGCTGGCTTTGATCAAATAACCGTCCGGCGCGGCGCGAGTGGCGTCCGTCCAAATCACCGTGATTCGTCGCGGACTATTGGCGGTGGCGGTAAAGCCGGAGACATGATTACTTGGCGCATTTTTGAGCGTCGTCGCGTTGGCGTTCACGCCGCTGGAATATGTATTGCCGCTGTTGTATGACCAAGCTTTATAATGATAGGTTGTGTTTTCGGCCCGCCCGCTATGAAGAACGCTGGTGTTGCTGCCGGCTACTATCACCTGGCCGCCGCCGGAAATCGTCTGACCCAGTGTATAGCCGCCGGTGGGTGTGCCAAAAGTCTGGCTGGTATTAAAAGCCACCAGCACGCTGTTATTATCGTTGTTAAGCGTCCAGGTCAGGCTTATGTCCGATGCGCTTGCCGTTGTGGCCGTAAAATTGCCGGGATTGGCCACGCCGCCGGAAGTCGCCCCGGTAGCGGTTAGCTTCAGATCGTCAAGAGCGAACTCATCTCGCGCCCCGGTTGGGCTTCCTTGAACATCCGCGCTAAACCAGCCCAGATAAAAAAAGCTGCCGTTGGCAACGCTGATGCCGCTGACGGTTGCCGTCATATTATTGAGCAACCAACCCGTTGAGGCATCCGCGGGTGATGCAAAAGTTCCGCCGGTGGTTGTTGCGTATGCTCCATCAACGTCTGTGGCCGAAAACTTCAGATCAAAACTGTTGGTGCGTGGACCGTCATTATTCACCCACAGCTCGTAGGTGATGACGATCTGCTCAAGAGTCGCGCCGGTGTTATTTTGACAGCGCAAGCGAAACGAACCCGGATTAAAATCGCTGCCGGTCGGCTGAACACCTAATGAAAAGTCGCCCGTCGCTACTTCAAAAGCGTACACGCCGCCGCTGGTAACGCCGCCGCCATTACGACCTCTGCCAAAATCCGCCCCGGCCGGCGCATCGCCAAAAGCCATTGTCCCATCGGAAAAGCCGGTGGCCCGCCAGCTATTAGAGTTCAACTGCCCCGCCGCAGGACTGGGTGAAAATCCGGCAGCCTGATAAGAATTGAAATCATCGACCAGCTTTTGATTTCCTAAATCGCCGGAATTTAAGATAACTTGCGCCTGCGCTGTTGAAAAGCACATCAAAAGCGTCCATATCGTCAACCGGAATTTTCGCATAAAACTCTCCTTAAGACTTTGTTTATAAAAATGTGAGTGTAGCAGTTCCAACCTTTTAGTACGTCCGATCCAAAATCGCCTTCAAAGCTCCATCGACAATTTCTGAACCCTGCAGAATATCCACAGCTTTCAAAATCTGCTTGTCGGTTTCGATGCCGACCCGAGCGCCGGCCTGTTGATTAAATTTAACATTAAAAATTTCGCGCTTAATGCCCGATTTTATGTAAACAAGATGCTTTTTAAAGACTTCGTCATCATACGTAAACGATTGCTCTTTGAGGAAGCTCTTGAATTTGGAAACAACTTTATCTTTTACTTCCCATTCCGCTTTAACATCGCTGTCGTGTTCGGCCATGTAGTGAATCGCAAAATTGAAAAATGTGCGCTTTCGGTACAAGTCGGACAAAAAGGTCGTCAGCGTATCCGGCTCAATCATCACGTCCGGCAAAATACCACCGCCCCCAACGACTTGCCGTTTGGCTATTATGGTATATTTAACATCGGTCGTGTCGCCGGTGTTCTGTCCGCGATGGTCATAATAGACGTCGCGGTTGCCCTCATAGTCTCGCTGGATCAGCCGGCCGCTGGGCGTATAATAGCGGGCGATGGTCAGTTTAAGCGCCTTCTTCCGGTCGGGTGGCAGATCATAGACGCGCTGCACCAGACCCTTGCCGAAGGTGCGCTTGCCCAAAATCAAACCGCGATCCCAATCCTGAATCGCGCCGGCCACAATTTCCGAAGCGCTGGCCGTCCCGTCGTTGACTACCAAAATCATGGGCAATTGCTCGAATTGATTGTCAAACTGGGTGCGATAGGTCTCGCTGGCATCACTCAGCCGGCCAATCGTGCTGACCACCAGCTTGTTCCGCTCCAGAAAAAGATCTGCCATCGCCACTGCCTGCTGCAAATAACCACCGGGATTGTTGCGTAAGTCCAAAACCAATTTTTTCATACCCTGTTGTTTCAAATCATCCAGGGCGCTGACCAATTCCGTCTGCGTGTTTTTGGCAAAACGGGTCACGCGCACATAGCCGATTTCGGGACGAATCATAAAATGATAGGGCACGCTGTAAATGGGAATGCGCGCCCGAGTTAGGGTAAGATCAAAAGGCTTGCTTTCGCCTTCGCGGCGGATGGTGATGGTCACCGAAGTGTCTTTTTTACCGCGCAATTTCTTGACGGCATCGTCACTGGTAATGCCTTCGGTGGATTCGTCGCCGATCTTAATAATTTTATCACCGGGACGGACGCCCATTTCATAAGCCGGCGTGCCTTCAATGGGCGAAATGACCGTCAGCACGCCTTCCTGCACGGAAATTTGAATACCGATACCGATAAACTCGCCTTCATGATCTTCCTTCATCTCTTCATAATCTTCGGCTTCCAAAAACGTGCTGTGCGGATCCAAATCCATCAGCATCCCGCGTATCGCGCCTTCGATGAGTTTATCAGCGTCCACATCTTCAACGTACTTGTTTTTAACCATATTAAAAACCTGGTTAAAAAGTTGCAGACTTTTGTAAATATCGCTATCCTGAACCGCATGAACCAGTTGGTACGAGCCACTCACGGCAATTACAATAACGAACAGAGCGATCCAGAGTTTTTTATATAAGTGATGTCGCACCTGCGACTCCTTTTCAATTGATCAATCCGCTTTCCAAAAACAATGCTTTCGACCGTCCGGCACAAAGATTTGCGGGTTCGGCAGTAAACTGAAATAGGCGTGTAGTATACGGCGCAAACAGCAGTCTGTCAAATAAAAAAGCCCGCTGCTTTAAATTTAAAAACAGTGCGCATATTGATAACGTCATACATTTTCTCTTGACTTTTTCAGGCAGAGTCTGTAATTAAGCCGACGTTTGTTTGCTAACCTTAAAACTACATGGTGACTATGTCCGATTTAACCGGCCTTGATTTATCACCGCGTCGGCTTAAAAACGGCCTGGCCGTCTTTGCCCTGCTGACAGTCTGCGCTATGACCGGCGTGCTTTTTTTTACCGGTTCGGCGGAAAGCTGGCAGGCGCTTCGATCTTTTCGGCCTGACTATCTTTTATTGTGTATTGTTTTGGGTGCGCTCAATCATTTCTGGAGCTGTTGCCAGCTGCATGTGCTGATTCGCAAACTCAATCCGGCCTATAAGTTTTGGCATAGCTGCGAGGCGATGTTCGGCAACATTTTTTTGGCGGCAATCACCCCTACCCAAAGCGGCGGCGGACCTGCCCAATTCGTCATCCTGAAAATGCACGGGTTGACCTATCCTCAGGCTTTGGCGGCCGGTTTTATGCAGTTTTTTGCTTCGCTTGTTTTTCTGCTGTTGTCGGCAATTTTTTTGCTGCTTTTTCAGAGTCAACTCATTACCAATGAGACTGTCGGTTATTTATTAAATTATGGCGTGGCAGTGCTGCTGGGTATTGGCGCCGTTTTTATGCTGGCCATTTTCCGGCCCAAAGCGGTCGAATGGGTCGTTCGCCGAATCCTGTATGCTATCGCTGCCTTGCTCCCGGCGAAGCGGCGGGCGATCATCCGCCTGACCGTGCATCTTTGCACCGGCATTGAGGAAAGTCATTATGCGATTTTGTACTTTTTCCGCAAAGGGAAATCGGCGATTTTTGGCTCAATTATCTTTGTAACGGCCTCCATGCTGACCAAGTTTGTGATCGCCTATGTCATCCTGCTTGGTTTTGGGTTTGCCGACGCGCCCTTTATTAAGGTGATGACCATTCAAGTCCTGCTCAATTTTATGATTTACTTTGCGCCCAGTCCCGGCGCCAGCGGTGTGGCCGAGGTTGCCGCAGCTTTGTTGATGAGTATGATTATCCCCAAACATTTTTTGGGAATTTTTGCCGTCCTGTGGCGGCTTTTCACCGTTTTTCTCGGCGTGGGCCTGGGAACCTGGGTGATGATTTGTTTTGTCGCCCGCTTTGACGAAAACCTGGCCAAACTTAAAACCTCAACAAGAAAATCAATCTGAATTGTTGATAAGCCTAAAACTCACCATAGCGCAAAGCGTCATTAACCTGAGCAAATCAGATCACAAAGTGGATGTACAAAACGCGTTAGCTGTGGCAAGTTTATAGCGAACATCGGGTTATATAATTCGGCTTGACAGCAATTTAAAAATCCATATACTTAAAATAATGGCCAGTGTTGTTACGGTGTTTTTCTCCATTGACTTCTCAACAAAATGAAAACAGACCGGATCAAAAAACTTCGTTTACTATTGGCTGTTTTGTTTGTGCCGATGTATATGACCATTGCTTATGGCCATATACATCGCATGAAGTTCTTTCCATCGGCCCATCATTTTGCCGAATCCAATGACCGTGCTTCGAAGTCCGCTCACTCGTTTTGTCCGACTTGTCATTTTGCCAAATCGACTTTTTTTGCCGCCCCGCCCATTTTGATAACGCCACAAGCTGCGTGGGGAATTGCATCACCGGAACTTGTCTATGCCCACATATCTGAAACACTCTACGTCACGCCCTCCCGCGCCCCGCCTGTTTTTTCCTTTGTGTTTTGTTGACTATTTTTTAAAATCAAGCCGGCTACGATAGGACGACTTGCGCCTGGCACATCGAAGCTGAAGGCTGGATTTGAAAGCCTTTATGATTTTGGTAACCGTCAACTTCAGGCGATGTCTCTACCATCGTGTGGCAGTTGATTGCGTCTATCATTTTGGCGTCAATGCCCGTCTTGCGGCATCCAATCGTCGCTATACGCCTGCGCATTAACCTAAGGAAAATATTATGAAATATATCATACTGCTTATGGCGTTGTTGCACGCCCTGGCCACAATTTCACTGGCTCAAGATACGACGGCCTCATCATCCGGCGGCAAAAACATGAACCCGGCTATCGGTGTCGTCGGCCATTTTCGGGCGACACAGTGGCTGCACAAACCGGTTGCTCTGCACGCCGGGCCAGATTTGACTACCGACGAAGAATCCGTCGAATATCGCAACGGCTTTTCCTTTGCAGAAGCCGAACTGTCGTTCCGCATGACGCTCGATCCCTACGCCCGGGCCGATTTTTTCATCGCTGTTGTGCCGCCGGAAGAAGCGGTTGAACTGGAAGAAGGTTATCTGACGCTGCTGGGTCTGCCGCATTCGTTGCAACTCAAAGTCGGAAAATTCCGCAGCGCCTTTGGCAAGCTGAACCTGATCCATCCCCCGGAAACCGATTTTGCCGATGTACCGCTGCCGATTCAGAATTTTTTCGGGCCGGAAGGTCTGGCCGAAACCGGCCTTTCCGCCAGCATTCTGATTTCTAATCCGTGGGATCAATATCTGGAATTCCGCGCTGAAATCACGAACGGCGACAATGACGTGAGCTTTAACGCCGATGCCACGGATGATTTGCTCTATCTGGCCCAGTTGAAAGGCTTTTTTGAGATGGGCGAAAGCAACTCGCTGGAATTGGGCCTGAGCGGTTTGACCGGCCGGAACGATGAAGCCGGCGACTATCGCACCGACATCTTTGGCGCACATTTTTCTTTCAAGCGCAAGTCGCCACGCCAGGGTTTATACAAAGCGCTGGCTTTATCGGGCGAATTGCTGCTGAGCCGGCGCGAAATGTTTGATGAACGGGATCATGCCGGATCAGCCCGGGTCAACAGCTATGGCTTTTTTTTGGCCGGCAAGTATCAATTTTCCCGGCGTTGGGAGGCTGGCGTGCGCTTCGACTATTCCCAATTCCCGGCCGACGATTGGCAGCATGAAAATGCCGTTTCCGGCATCCTCACGTTTCGACCGTCGGAATTCCAGCGGCTGCGATTGCAGTATCGGTATCTCGATCGCAATTTTTTTGACAAAGAGAGCGGCCTGTTTTTCCAATGGATTTTTATCATTGGAGCGCATGGGGCGCATCCGTTTTAGTAAAAGCATGGACCGATGAAGTAGATTTACACGGGTAGCGCTTTTTTATAACTCATAACTTTGCAAGGAGATCGACCATGTGCTTTCCGATAAAGCGCCTGCTGTTCCGGGTCATTGTTGTTATTTTCATCTTTCCGTTTCCGGCGGATGCCCAAGATCAGCCTTTGCTTCCCACGCTGAACATGAAGCTTAAACCGAATCAAGAGGTGCGCATTCAAAATGATTTCGGTCAAATTTGGCAAGGACGCTTTGAAGGCGTCGGCGCCGATTCGATCTTCATCAGACTTCCGGAGACCGAAATCGTTATAGGCATGCCTGTTGATGAGGTTGACCGATTATGGCAAAAAGCGAATCGTAAGACCGCAACCATTGTGGGATCTGTTGTAGGCGGTCTTGGCGGCCTTGGGTTAGGCATGGTCGCTTTATCGCTGGCATCGCTGGGATGCGCTTATGAAAACAGCAATTGTAGCGATGATAGTAATAGTAAGAGTGATCAGATAGTCACACTTTTTTTGCCTACGTTTTTTGGCGCCGGTCTGGGCGGCTGCCTCGGCGGATTGGTAGACTCTGCCGGATCAGACTGGAAAGCCGTTTATGTCAAACAAAAATTCGATCCTAACTTACCCAATGAAAAAGGAGAATGAGGATGCGTACCATAATTTTAATGCGAGCGATAAAAATTTGGCTATTCTTAACGGCAATTGCCGCGCCGGGTCGGGCCGCCGACAAGATTCAAGTCGTGACGACCCTGCCGGATTTAAAGGCGATTACCGAGGCGGTCGGCGGCGAATATGTGGACGTTTTCGCCATTGTCAAAGGTTACCAGGACCCGCACTTTGTCGATGCCAAACCCAGCTACATCGTCAAGCTGCAAAAGGCGGAGGTATTTGCGCAAATCGGCCTGGATTTGGAGGTCGGCTGGGTGCCGCCGCTGCTGGAAGGCGCGCGGAATGCCAAAATCCTGCCCGGCGGCAGCGGCTATGTGGACGCTTCCAAAGGCGTTGCCTTATTGGAAATTCCACAGGGCGATCCGGCCACTTTGCGGGCCGGCGGCGATATTCACGTCAACGGTAACCCGCATTACTGGCTGGATCCGCGCAATGGCAAAATCATCGCCCAAAATATTCATGCGGTCTTGGTCAACGTCCGGCCCGATCTGGAAAAAATCTTTAGCACGAATCTGGCCGCGTTTGAAAAACAAATTGATGAGCATTATGCCCAATGGACGACCAAACTCGCCCCGTACAAAGGCAGCCAAATCATCGCCTATCACAATAGCTGGCCGTATTTTGCCAAGTCTTTCAACCTTGAAATCGTCGATTTTATTGAACCCAAACCGGGCGTGCCGCCGTCACCCGGCCATTTGGTCAAACTGATTCAAAAAATCAAGACGAATCAGATTAAAGCCATTCTGGTCGATCCCTACTTTGACACCAAACCGGCCAAATCCGTGGCCGAAAAAAGCGGGGCAACGGTCATCCCGATTGCCTCGTCCGTCAGCGCGTATGATTCGATCAAAAACTATTTTGATCTGTTCGATTACAATGTTAATCAACTCGTCGCCGTTTTGAGCAAATAACGAAAATATCGACGTACAAAATTTTATTTTTGCGCCATCTTTTGCAAAATTAAAATTTTACGCTCCAAAAGGACATCTCATGCTTGAATTTCTGCTTCCGCCCTTCATTGCCAGCCTGATATTGGTCGGCATTCACGCCTATTTGGGTATTCATGTGCTGGAGCGCAAGGTCATCTTTGTGGATTTGGCGTTGGCCCAAATCGCCGCGTTGGGTGCGACAACGGCATTTGTGCTGGGTTTTGAGTTACATAGCAACGCCACTTATTTGATGTCGCTGGGCTTTACGTTTATTGGGGCAGCAGTATTTTCGCTGACCCGAACCCGGCATGAAGTTGTGCCGCAGGAGGCTATTATTGGCATTGCCTACGCCGTTGCCGCTGCGGCCACAGTTTTACTGATGGATCGCGCCGCCGAAGGGGCCGAGCAGATCAAAAATATGCTGGTCGGCAGCATCCTTTTTGTCACCTGGGACGATATTATCAAAATTTCGATTCTCTATGGCATCATCGGCTTATTCCATTATATTTTCCGGGCCAAATTCATCATCATTTCCACGAATCCGGAAGCGGCCTATCAACAAGGAATTCACGTCCGGCGCTGGGACTTTTTGTTCTACACTTCATTTGGTTTTGTCGTCACCAGCTCGGTTGATTTAGCCGGTGTATTACAAGTCTTTTCCTATTTGATTGTGCCGTCGGTGTGCGCGGCCTTGCTGGCCAAATCACTCCGGAATCGACTGCTGATCGGCTGGCTGTTGGGCTTTCTGGCCAGCTTTTTGGGTATCTTTTTTTCCGTGCAGTTTGATTTTCCGACCGGCGCGTCCATTGTCTGCACCTTTGGTCTGATACTGGCGATTATTTGGATTTATCATCGGCTGAGGGTTAGATACGGAAACAACCCAGAGCCGGTTAAATCGCTTTGAGTCTGCAAAAACAATAATGGAGGGCGGAATGTTTTCCGCCCTCTTCATCCACGATATTTTGAAAAATTTCAAGGGAAGAAAACATGACCCGCAAATTGTATCAAACGGACAGCTATCAACGGACGTTTACCGCTAAAGTCTGTCAAACCCGACCTGTTGAAAACGGTATGGAAGTTGTCCTTGACCAAACCGCTTTTTATGCGGCTGCCGGCGGACAGCCTGCCGACACCGGCACGCTTGGCGGCTGTCAGGTCAAAGATGTGCGGATCGAAGGCGACGACGTCGTCCATCTACTGGATTGTTCGACATTCTCGCTGACGGAAGCTGAAGGCCAAATTGACTGGCTGCGCCGGTTTGATCACATGCAGCAGCACACCGGTCAGCATTTGTTGTCCGAAACCCTGATTCGGTTGTACAAGGCCGAAACCTTGTCATTTCATCTGGGCGTCGATTACAGTACCATTGACATTCCTGTGGATGCCTTAAGCCCGGATCGGATTCTGGCCGCTGAAGCCGCTTGCCGGCAGATTATCCGGGAAAATCGCCCCATCCATATCCACTCGATCACCCGTGCCGAAGTCGGCCGGTTTCCGCTGCGCAAAATGCCGCCGGACGTAGCGGATATCCGGATTGTCGAGATTGACCAGTATGACTACTCGCCTTGCGGCGGGACGCATCTGCGCGCGACCGGTGAGCTGGATACTATTAAAATTATAGGCAGCGAAAAAGTCAAGCAAGGCTTGCGGGTCAAGTTTTTATGCGGCGACCGGGCTTTGCGGGATTATCAAACGCGGCAAGCTTTACTCGATCAACTGGCGAGCGATATGACGTGTGACTGGCGGGATGTCCCGACGATATGGCAAAAAACGACGGATGAACGCAAGGAATTGCGGAAACAGGTTGAAGTCTTGCAGAAACAGTTAGCTTCATTTGAGGCCGACAAGCTTTTAGCCGGCGCCGAAACCATCGGCTTTACCCGGCTGATCAGCCTGATTCTGCCTGACCGTGACATGAATCACTTGACGCAGTTGGCGCGTCGCTTTCTGGATAATTCGCCTATTCTGGTTTTGTTGATGGGCATTACTGATAAAACGGCGCTGGTGTTTGCCTGCTCGGAATCTATCTCGTGCAATATGGGCAATCTCTTGCGCGACGCTTGCCAAAGCCTGGGTGGACGGGGCGGCGGGCGGGCACAGTTTGCTCAGGGCACCGCTCCGGATACTGCGAATGCCGGGCGCGTCCTGAGCGAGATCAAGCAAAAAGCGCTGGATACGCTGCATTAACCTAAAAAAGCAGCGGAATTTCGGTTAGACTGCTTTGTCAAGACAAAAAAATGCTTGATATAAGTTACGTTATTTTTTTACATGCTCAGGCTGTCGTTTTGTACGATAGCCTGTTTTGTTTACTCCCAAGAAAGTAGATTTTTAAATAAATCACATCACAATATTTATCAACATCTTCGCCTCGCGTAATGCCTCCAATCATGTGCCGGTATGTCCTTTTTTCAATTGCAAAAATGGCATTAATATTCCAAAAACATGCGTCGAATTTCCCGATAATCGCTTGTCTTAAGCAGCGCCAGCATCAGCAAAATACGGCTTTTCTTGGGATTGAGCAAATCGGAGGCAACAAACTCATATTCGTCATCATCAATTTCGGCATAAGGCGTCACGCGGCCGCTGCCGACATGGGAGCTGCGAACAATGATTAACCCTTTTTGACGAGCGTCTACCAAACCCTGCAATGTCTCCGGATAGATATTGCCGTTACCCATTCCAGCATGAACAATGCCCTGCGCGCCGGCAGCAACGGAGGCATCTACAAAGGTGCGATACCCGTTCGAATGGCCATAGATAATGTCAACCCGCGGCAATTCATACAAATTGTCTAAGGAAAATTCACTGGCCATTGTATGACGCCACATGGTTTTCTCATAAAAATGAGCGTGTCCGTAATCAATGTAGCCTAACGGGCCGAGATTAGGTGATTGAAACGCCGATACCGAATTGGTGCTGGTTTTGGTGACATCGCGGGCGTCAAAAATAGCGTCACCCATGGTGATTAGAACACCCCGTCCGACCGCTGCGGCATTGGCGGCCAGCGCAATACCGTTGTATATATTCATCGGTCCATCGGCGCTAATAGAGGTGGACGAACGCATAGCCCCGACCAGAATTACCGGTTTATGACTTTTAACGGTCAGATTCAGAAAATAGGCCGTCTCCTCCATAGTATCGGTGCCATGAGTAATCACAATCCCATCCACCAGATCTGCGGCCAGCAATTCATTACATCGGCGGGCAATTTTTAGCCAAATGTCATTGTTCATGGCCTGACTTCCAACCTGGGCAATTTGCTCACCGTGCACATTCGCCAGATCACTAATCTGGGGAATCCGCTCCAGCAGGTCGTCAATTGTAAGTTGAGCCGCTTGGTACGCTCGCGAGACTAAGGACTTGCCTGCCCCGGCAATTGTCCCGCCTGTAGCCAGTATAACGATTGTTTTCATGGTTGCTCTCCGATTTTAGGCAAAAAGAAGTATGAATCCACAGCGTGGTAAACCACAAATTTTCGACCTGTGCGATTGAACAGTTTCAAACGGTTCGTTGCTGAAGGAGTTGGCAGATTGCCGGACCGTTAAAATTATCGGCATACTTGCGGATAAGACTGATAAAGTTAGGATCGTGACCTGCGGCGGCCAACGCATCCAAAACAGGCTCAATATCCAGGAAAAAACCTGTATCGGCTAACGTAAATATCTTGTCTACAAACTCGCGGGGCGGAAACACAAGCGTCTTTTCGGCCTCAGCTCCGTCCGCAGCAGATGCGACAGGAGAAGTATCCACATCAGTCCAGCTTAAATCCAGGTGTTGTTGCAGGCAATTAAGCAGCGCTACCATATCTATCGGTTTGGCAATAAAATCATCGCAGCCACTCGCAATACTTTCCTCGCGATTGGCCGAAAAAGCGTTCGCCGTTACCATGATGATTTTTATTTGTTTACCGTTCGGCTGTTCGCGTAGCAATTTTGCTGCAGTAATCCCGTCCATTTCCGGCATTACCATATCCATTAAAACTAAGTGCGGCTTAAATTGGAGCGCTTGTTCCAGGGCGGTCAGTCCGTTTTCCGCTTCATCAATGGCGAAGCCAAGCGGATGGAGAAGCGATTTTAGCAGAAACCGGTTTTCAGCGCGATCATCGACAATCAGAATACGGCGCGGATCGCCTTTGTAACCGTTTATTTTCCGGGGTATAGTTACTGCCGGCGGCTCAGGCGCTGTCGTGTAATCAACATTCGGTAATTGCAGTTGAAATGAAAATGTTGAGCCAACGCCTAATTGGCTTTTAACATGCAATTGCCCCCCCATTTTTTCGATCAATTGCCGGCATATCGGCAGGCCCAAACCTGTTCCATCAGAGTAAAGCCGATGTTCTTTTAGCTGCTGAAACGGTTCAAAAATAGCATCCATCTGATCTTTCGGAATTCCGGTACCGCTATCCGATACTTCAAATCGCAAACAATTATCGCCCCCGGAAACGTGTAATTGAACCCAGCCAATCCGAGTAAATTTAACCGCATTACCCAATAAATTCAGCAAGATTTGGCGCAGTCTTTTTTCATCCCCCATCAAAAACGCCGATAAGCCTGGCTCGGTTATATACTTGAAAATAAGCCCTTTCTGGTCGGCTTTGATTCGCACCATTTCAATGACCGACGATAGCGCCGCTTCCAAACGGAACGGTTGGTCAATCAGTTCAAGCTTGCCGGCTTCAATTTTGGATAAGTCCAGAATATCATTGATAAGCGTGAGTAAATGACTGCCGCTGCTGTGAATAATTTCGATTGATTTTTTATGCTCTCCGCTGATGGTGGGATCGTTGAGCAAAATCTGCGTAAAGCCAAGAATCCCGTTTAATGGGGTGCGCAATTCATGGCTCATATTAGCTAAAAAAGTTGTCTTAGCCTGGCTGGCAACTTCCGCGGCATCTTTGGCGCGTCGCAAGTCATCCTCGGCCTTTTTTCGCTCGGTAATATCGGTACAGATCGTAACCATGCCGATATAGCGGCCATGGTTATTAAGAATGGGGTTGGAAATCAGCTCGGCTGGAAAGGATGTGCCGTCTTTGCGGATATTCATTCTTTCACGCTTCCAGTTAACGTAGCGCTGAAAGTCTCTTCCAGCCTGCGACGCCCGATCCGTTTTGCTGCCAAAAACACGGGGATGGCGGCCAAGCAACTCCTCAATAGTATAACCGTGAAGACGCGCTTCAGCCGGATTGACAAAAACAATTTTACCATTCAAATCCGTAATGGTAATCCCAATTTCGGTGGTTTCAATAGCGGTTTTAAGCTGGGTCAACTCGGCGTCGGCGCTCTTGCGATCCGTAATATCACGCAGGATAATGAGCGCCTGTACCGGTCCGCAGGCTACGATTCGCGCTTCATAATGATAGATGGCGCTATCAACCGTCAAGATGTATTCAATTGTTTCAGGCGTGCCGGTTGCCAAAACTTGCCCAACAGCCAGTAAAAAGATTTGGGACTGCTCGGCTGGAAAAATCCGATTTAAATGCGCCCCGATCCATTCAGTAGAATTTATAACCGCATTCGGCGGCAGATTAATCCGGGCGTCTAAGCACACGCCATCGGCGCTCAGCAGAATAATCGTATCCGGGATGGCCGCCAGCAGCGCCTGATGCCGTTCTTCGGCGGTCTTAAGCGCAGCTTCCATGTAGCGACGCTGAAGGCGATCTTCCGCCATGCGCTTGGCAATTTCCAGACGTGTTCTAAGCAATCGTACATCCGTCGTTTTAATTACAAAATCATCAAAGCCGGCATCTAAAGCTTTCTGTAACTCTTCTGGTTTAAGAATCGCGGTACACAAGATAATGACAGCATCGGCTCCGCCGGGCAGTTGACGGATTCTTTTGCAAAGTGCCAGGCCATCCAGACCCGGCAGCAAAAAGTCCAGAATAATCAACGGCGCAGGCGATTCCTGAAAATATTGTATCGCTTTAAAAGCATGACCGCAACGGACAGGTTCCAGACCGACGCTGATCGCAATTCTGGCAAAGAGATGCTGAATTTCAGCATCATCGTCAACGACAAGAATCCGCATACACCTGCCCCCATTATGATTTTGGATTTGGGAATGCAAAAAACGGTTTCCAACCGGCGCTTAGAGACCCGCATTCAAAAATCGACAAACAAGAGCCCGAAATTATTGGACGCCAATAGGAAAAAAATTGTTTTGATGAAATAATTACCGCGCCAGGGATATTGATGTAAGTTACACTTTCAAAAAAATACTAAATAGTTGCAAATTAACACGAACAAAATCAATGCTTTACAAAAATTTATTTGTGATCGCCCAGGTAATTTTGGTATAAGTAGGCACTTTAATTTGTTAATCTGAAAAGAGTTGCAAATTTTATCCGAAACCTTATGTTATAGATGTGTATTGATACTTATGGACATACTTAAAAGCAGGGTCATTTTTAGGGTTGACACAACCTTTTCGCTAACCGGACAAAATGTTATGCGTATTTGGACACATTTAAATTACAAACGATGGTTTTACGCACAACCGCAAAATTGGAAAAAATTGTCGATCGCATTGTGGTTTTGCGCTTTACTGTTTGGGCCGTCGCTTTGCCTGGCAGCAGACGAAACGGCTATGGCGCTTATTCCCGGCGGCAAATTTACCCCGCTATATACATCGGACACGACCAAGGTTGTCGTCGATTCATTCTATTTGGATATTTATCCGGTCACGAATCAGCAATTTTTAGCTTTTGTCCGGCAATATCCAAAATGGCAGAAGTCGCACGTAAAGCCGGTTTTTGCCGATATTAACTATCTGAAGCACTGGCCTGCTGCTTTTACTTTCGGTGCTGATTCCAGTAAAATTAGCCGGCAACCGGTGACACATGTCTCGTGGTTTGCTGCCAAAAATTACTGCGAGTGCCAGGGGAAACACTTACCGACATCTCTGGAATGGGAACTTGTCGGCATGGCCAGCGAAACCCATCCCAGAGGGGCGGCGGTTGAACCTGGCTTCAATCAGCGCATTTTGGATTGGTACAGCAAGCCAAACCCGCCAAAGTTGGGAACGGTAGGCTCAACATTTAAAAACTACTATGGCATTTATGACTTACATGGCTTAGTCTGGGAATGGGTATTGGACTTTAATACGGCGATTTTGAGTGGCGACTCACGCGGAGATAGCGGAGTAGATCGCAATTTATTTTGCGCGGGTGGATCCGTCGAATCGACAGATGTCCAAAATTATGCCGCCTATATGCGCTATGCCATGCGCGCCAGTTTGAAAGCGGACTATACAACCTCAAATCTGGGTTTTCGCTGCGCCAAAAAGACGCCGCGCTGATTAATTTAAAAGGAGATTAGAGATGCGAATCAGGATCATTTTTTTCTTGCTAATCGGCGCAATCTCATGCACCAAAAATGCGCCGGAAGTTGCTCAACAGCAACCCGCCGCAGATTCAACCCATCTGGCTACTAAGGAAAAGTCATGCTGCGATTCCGACTCGGCGGATACCGCCGGGTTAGCGCCGGGCGCGCATACCGACGCTTCCATCTACAATTTGGAAGCGATGTGGAAACGGCAGGATGGTCAGCAAATACAGTTGGGTGATTTGGGTGGCAAAGTGCAGGTCATCACTTTGATTTATGCCAATTGCCAATATGTCTGTCCACGCATTGTGGCCGATATGAAGCGAATTGAGGCGGAAACCCATCAAAAATACGGCGAAAAAGTTGCCTTCGTTGCCGTTTCGATTGATCCGGATCGGGATACGCCGGAACGGTTGACCAAATTTGCCGGTGATAACGGTCTGGAGGCGAAAAGTTGGACGCTGCTATGCGGCAGTTCTGACAATGTGCTGGAATTAGCCGCGCTGCTTGGTTTTAAATACAAAAAGATAAGCGATAGCGACTTTGTCCATTCCAATATGATTACCGTGCTGAATACAAAAGGCGAAATCAAGCATCAGCAAATCGGACTCGGAACCGACCCGTCGGCGTCTTTGACAGCCATCGCGCAACTTCTTCCACTTTAGCTGATTAAATTTCTGTCATTTATTCTATGATGTTCTACGCCTGAATTATTCATGATAGTCTCACGCAAAGGCGCTAAGACGCAAAGGGGAAACGAGTTATAAAAAATTTGCTTTGAAACTTGTTTTTGAAATCCAAAATGCCGAAGATCCAGTTTTTTCAAGGCTTCGCGCCTTGCGTGATGAATAATTCAGGCTACGATGCAGAAAGATGACGAATTCGCTCCGAAAAGTAAGCGCCGGGAGTCTTTTCGTTCATTTCTTTGAATAACAAAAGGGCCGCTTGACGGTGATCGTCGCTATGGGTAAGCTGCCACAAATCATAATGCAATTCGGCTTTGTCCAATAAGCTGGCGGCCTGCTCGATGAGCGCCAGCAAGGCCAGATAGGGGCGGGATGTGCTGATTTGTTTCTTGCGAGATTTGATTAGCTTAAGCTTGGCGGCCAGAACACTGCTATTAAATAATGCCTCCGTATTTTTAACACTGTGAGCCATTTTCTGCGCTTCTTTATTCAGTTCAGCCGCCGCGGCATATCTACCCAGCCGAAATTGCAGCGTGGCTTTATCCACCAGATTGCGAGACAAATCATCTTTAATCTGCAGCTCACGGCTGATTTCGATTGCCTGATCGCAGTATGTCAGGGCTTCTTCAAACTTGCCGAGCCGGGCAAAGACTTCACTGATTCTGGCATAGGCGCGCAGGATGCCTTTTTTATCCCCTAAGGTTCTGCTTAATAATAGCTTACGTTCATAGATCGTTTCGGCGCGCTCGTAATCACCCTTCATCAAGTAAATATTCCCGACTTTTTCCAGCGCGATGGAAAATAGCAGTTTATCGCCCAACTCCTCGCTGATTTGCATGTAGCGCTCATAACATTTGCGAGCTTGATCAAAGTTGCCTAACTCAAAGTAGACGCTGCCCATGTTGCCAATCGCCACACAAATTCCCTTTTTGTCGCCAATTTCTTCAATCAAATTCAGTTTGATTTGATAACAGGCCATGGCCTGCTCCAATTGCCCTGTGCGACGGTAAATATTGCCGATATTGCCCATCGCAATCGAAATGCCCTGCTTGTCCTGACGCTGCTCACACAGTTCCAAATCCTGCTGAAAATATTGAACCGCGGCATCGTACTCGCCCCGCAAATAGTACAAATTGCCGATTTTGCCGGTAATGGTGGTTACCTCACGCAAGTCGCCAATTTCCTGATTGATCTTTAAGGCGATTTTAAAATATTCCATCGCCCGCTCGTTTTGACTCCGCAAATAGAGCGCCCAACCCAACCGTCGATAGACCCTGGCGATTCTGGCGCGATCATTGAGGAGACTGGCCGGAATCAGCAATTTTTTATAAATTTGCTCGGCATGATTCCACTCCCCGATAATCTCCAAAATCTGACCCTTTTTAAGTAAGGTATCAAAGTTTTTCTCGTTGAGCCAACGCTCATCAAATTGGCGCCGATGCTCGGCAATCAACGGGTTTTCATTGGCCAGGTTGTCATCCAAAAGAGCGCTTAGAATGTTGAGCAGTTTGTTGTAATGCGTGAGAGCCAGATCGTTATGATATTTTTCGCGCGAATGATCGCCGGCTTTTTCTAGGTAGAAAATGGCTTTCGCATAATTTTCGGCCATTTCATAGTGATAGGCTAATTCGTTGAGGTAAGAGGTGATAACCCGTTGAAAAAGCCGCTCATACGCCTGGGCGGCGACTTCGTGCAAGGTCCGGCGCTGCGATTTTAGCTGCATGTCATAAACAGTATCGCGCATCAGGGCATGACGAAAAACATAACGCGCTTCGGAAAGTGACTGCCAGATTGAACGGCGCTCGGCTACCTTCAGCATATCGCCAATATCGTGCGGCTCTCCGATCATATCCAGCAGTACGGAAATTTCAAACTCTTGCCCCAGGATGGCTGCGGTTTGCACCAGATTTTTGACTGCGCTGGTAAGCCGATCCAGGCGGGCGATCAAGACCGTGCGCACATCGGTCGGAATCATTAGCGATTTAACGATAGGCGTTAAACCATTCTTGCCTTTTTGGATGAGACCTTCCTCTACCAGATAATGAAGCATCTGCTCAACAAAAAACGGGTTGCCATCCGTGCGATCAAGTAATAAGCTGACCAATTCGTCAGCGACCCGATCTGTAGCATTATAGCCCCGGCTCATCAAAATGACATGAGCCAACTCGCGTACATTTTCACGCCCCAGCGCTTTTAGTTCGATATAAAGCGTCGCCAGGGATTGGATCGCCGGCAAGGTTTCGCCCTCAATGCGGCAAACAGCCAAGATCGCCACCGGATAGCCGGATAACGCATCCACGAGATGCTGCACCAATAGCAACGAGTGGTTGTCCAGCCAATGCGCATCCTCCAGTTCCAAAATGAGCGGCTGGCGCAAGCTCTCTGCCTTAATAAGATTTTCTAACGCAACCAGGGTATTTTCAAAACGCAATCGCGGTTCTAACTGATGATAGAGCGAATCCGGCCAGTATAGTTCGACCAGCGCTGCCAGCAAAAAGCGGGTGCGCTCCAATTCCTTGCGAATTTGGGCGTCGGGTGTTTGCTGAATCAAGTCGCCCAAAATGCGCTCAAAACGGCGTTTTCGTTCCGACTCGTCTAACTGCCGGTTTTGTTGAAAATAGTCGCGCAGCAAATAGCGAAATGGATTAAGAGTCTGGCGTAAAATCTCGTCGGCCGGACAATGTAGCCAGGTTATTTTGGGGCCGCTTGTTTGACGGCAAATAGCGGTAAACTCATCAATAAGACGGCTTTTGCCGATGCCGGCTTCTCCGGAAATCATACAAATACCGGCAAAGTGGCCGGTTAAAATCGGGTGGATAAATTCGTGCAGTTGGGTTAATTCACGCGATCGGCCGACTAACCCGATTTGTTCGCGGCGAAAAATTCCGGAAAAATCAGCATGAAGACGACCCAACAAGGAAAAAGCCGGCAAAGGCTCCTGAAAGCCTTTAAACTGGAACTCGCCTACCGATTTGATATCATAACGTGCGCCGGCCAGACGCTGTGTTTCATTATCCAGCCAGAATGCGTTCCAATCCGCTTTCATCATCAAACGTGCGGCCAGGTTAATGCCACGACCGCAACAGGTGTAGTCACTACGCAAATTTGAACCGGCAAAACCAGCGTACATAAGGCGATACGTAATACCGGCGCGGATAACTGCCGTCGTGCTTTCTTTTAAAGCCAGAATAAAATTTAAAGCGCGTTCGCCACTATTTTCGTAGCTAAGCGGGGCGCCCCAAAAAAGCAGCAGATTGCAGCCTTTGTCGCCAAAATCCAGCTTGGCCAATGAACCGCCAAACTGCCGCAGCAAACGAAACGTCAGGCTGATGAACTCTGTCAGTTCTGTTTCGCCCAGCGCATCGCGCACTCCTAAGAAAACTGTGATTACGTTACGAAATTCTCCATCGGCGCTAAGCTGACTCAGACCGGGCGGGGCAAACAGGCTGATAATTTTATCTTCTACGGCCGGAATTTGAATGGCCTGCGGCTCCGGCGTATGGGATTGAACATCCAGCAAGCGGTAAAAATTGCTGTTAATTTCTTCAACTTCCAGCACTTTTTTTAGGCGGGTATAGATGCTTTTTGCCAAAATAATTTGGCCGCGTTGGGCCAGATGCTCGGCTTCGGTGCAGGCTTCAATGGCCTCGCCTTTAAAGTAATACACATACTGGGCCGGTTCATCATTGCCACCAAGGATTCCCCAGTCAGTCTCGCCTTCGCCAACGCCGACTTTGATTGAAATCTTGAAGACGCCTTGCGGAATTTCTAAAGGCGGCCGTGTCTCTACGGCACGCTGAATACGGCGGGCCGCCTGCACAGCACGGTAGCAGGTGTCCAAATCATCACCTAAAAAAATTGCCTGAAAAGAGTCGCCGGCAAATCCCGTAATAAAACCGTCGTGAGCGTAAACGCTTTTCACCAGCGGATCGAATAAGCTGCGGAGTAAGACTGCCAAAAGCTCAGCGTTTTCCTTACCGCGCTGCATTAAAACTTCGGTCATGTGGGTAAAGCCGGACATATCAGCGAAAAGGGCAACAGCATGAAATCGCCCTTTTGTTTCGCCGCTTTTGAAACGCTCGGCTATAAAGTGTGGAACCAACTGGCGCATGACGTTGCCACTCCGAATGGACGGCTGTTTATTTATGCTCGTTTGGAATTGATTTTTAGTATAGAAAAAGCCGCCTGGACCAATTCATATCGTATTGACCAACAGGCGGCTTGTCAAGCACTTTGTATATGGGAAATTTATGGGACGCGGAATAAGCAGCCTAAATTTTCGTCATCCTGAGCCAGATGGTACGCGCCGGAAGTCAGCATTTGGGTCGGCTTAATCTCAAAGATGTTTTCATCGAGTTTTTTGACTTCAATCGGAATGATGGGAATAATGCCGCGCCACATTTTTTGAACCCCGCGACTGTAAGCCCTGGAATATAGGCGGAACGCACTCTCTGAAACCGGTTTTGAGGTCATAACGATAAATATTGGCTGTTTCTGAACCACTGTTAAATCCGTCAGCTTGAGCTTTTCGGTATTGGCCAGCCCGGACTCATTCTTCCAGCCAACCTGCCGGGTTTGCCATTCATAAAATTTGAGCTCAGTTAACCCTTTGTCTTTATAGTAAAAACCCGGGTGATCCGGCTTGCTGGAGCATCCGCCTAAAAAAATCAGCATAACCACAAAAAAGAAATTAACACGTTTTCTCATGTAAAACCTCCCAGAAAATAAATGAACATGCCCTTTAAAAAAATTGCAGTTTCAAATCAAATTTATGACGCAGTTCCGTCAATGTCAATACCATTTATTTTGGACTGTTTATTAGTGACGTCCTTTTGAGATTATCTGGCGGCGTAATGAACTTGACCGTAATCGCATTTGTGTTTATATTGTTATCGCTTGTATCACTGTCAAACTTTTTAGAAAGAGGAGAGAAAAGTATGCGCAAAATATTGATAGTCCTTAGCCTGGGCGCCGTGGTGCTGATCCAGGCCTGTAACACGATTTTTAAACAGACCGAAATAGTTGATATAACAAGCGCGCCCAATAGTTACGACGGTAAAACAGTAACCGTTGCCGGTTTTATCAGCAATATCATCTCGATCCCGTTAGTTAATATTCGCGCTTTTAAATTAAAAGACGGTGAAGATTCCATTTGGATCCTCGGTCGCGCGCCCAAGTCCGAAGGCAGTGAGGTGCTGATCACTGGTGAGGTCGATGTCGCCATTCGTCTGGGTGATATGAATCTCGGAACAGTCATTCGGCTAAAAGATGAAGACAGCAATTAGTTTTTTGGACAGATTACATCGCGTGGAACTTGTCCCGGATAAAAAAATGCTGGACAAAAGCATAGGAATATGCTTTTATTTTAGCGGGCATAAAACAGTTTAGTTAAAAGAGCGTCATTTTCGTATTCCTGAATTATTCACCACGAAATGCACTAAATACACGAAAGGGAAGATGCTAAGTCTGATAAACCCTTATCTTTCGTGCTTTTCGCGGTCAATTTATGACCTGAAAAATGCGGATTTTTGTTACAAAGACGCAATGGCTTTAAGTTTTACTGTGTTTCTTGATAAATTAAGTTTTTAGCTTTTGCAATTTTATGGCGCAAATTTGTTCAGAATTGAAATATCGAAAAATCGGTCGAATTATATTTTCTGCAATTTATTCACCCATCAAAGGAGTCTTCTATGAAGCTAATCACCCGTTCCGATTTTGACGGCCTTGTCTGCGCTGTTTTCCTTAAAGAAGTGGTGCAATTGGATGAAGTCGAATTTGCCCATCCTAAAGATGTGCAGGACGGCAAGGTCTCCGTTACCGCCGACCACATTTTGACCAACTTGCCTTACGTACCTGGCGTAGGTTTATGGTTTGACCATCACTCCAGCGAAAGCGGACGCATGGATGATGATCTAAACTTTTCCGGATCGTATGAAATTGCCCCTAGCGCGGCGCGCGTTGTCTATAATTTTTACAAAGGCAAAACCGATAAGTTGGAGAAATACAAGGAATTGCTGGCTGATGTCGATAAATACGATTCCGCTCAATTGGCCAAAGAAGATGTTCTTAACCCGCAGGGTTGGATTTTGTTGGCTTATATCATGGATCCCCGCACAGGACTTGGTTTTCACCATGATTATGCGATTAGCAACCGCCAATTGATGTATAAAATGATTGATTTGATCCAAAACTACCCGGTGAGCGAGATTGTTACTGACCCGGATGTCAAAGTTCGCATCGACCGATATTTTTCCGAGCAAAAAAAGCATGAGGAATTCTTGCGGAAAAACTCGCGCCAAATCAGCAATGTTGTTATTACCGATTTGCGCGGAATCAAAGATATTCTGGTTGGGAACCGTTTCAGCATTTATCTGATGTATCCGGAAACGAATGTCTCACTGCGCGTGTTTGATGGTCGAAACGCTGAGGTCGTCGTTGTCGCCGGCGGATACAGCATCTTTAATAAGACGGCCAAAGCGGACCTTGGTGAGCTATTTTCCCGTTATGGTGGCGGTGGTCACAAAGCATCGGGGACATGCCAGCTTAAACCGACTGAAACCGATCAAAAAGTTCAAGAAATTATTGACGCGATTGTCAAGCAGGGTTAATTGTAACGTGAAGTCGGTATTGGGGTTATAGGTATTACCTATAACCCTTTTTTTATAATCAACTTTGCCCAAAAATAACGAGTTTAATGGAAAGCAAAATGGCGGATTTTATTCTGGTTAACAACGATATTGTTCTGTTTCTACCGGCCTTTTCGCCGGCAGTGGTTGTACCATTGCCGGGCACAATTGCCGGTTCCGGTAGCCCAATTAATGGCACCGGCAAGCCTGTCTGTGTGGACGGCGATGAATCCAAAGTGCAGGTAGCCGGTTGTATGTACGTTGCACCGCCGTTTGTGATTCCGGGTGTGGGGACGCTTAAAATACAAGCCATAGCATCAGACCAAAAGGCCAAAAAAGTTAAGGCCGGCGGCAAAGCCGTACTGCTCAAAGGTATCCAATTTGATGCTGTTTTTGAAGTCCAGACGCCAGCGCAAATGCCACCGCCGGCCAGTTCACCCGACCCGACGCCAAAATATCCAGGCGGGAAGGGCATGTTTATTTCGACAAATCTGCTTGTCAAAGCATCTTAATATTTATACCTTGCTAGGGTAATCATCCTAAAGCTTTAAAATTTCGTAACCCGGTGCAATGACCGGAAAACATTCAAAGTGGGGTTTTATGCGCGAACAACTTTTAAAACGATTGCAAGAGCTCAAAGCTGAGTATGAGTCCGGCCAGAAAATGGTGGCGGAATTTGAAACTAAACAGCTTGAGCTACAAAAAACACTGCTGCGAATCAGCGGCGCTATTCAAGTTCTGGAAGAAGAATTGACCAAAAATGAAAGCGCACCGGTATGATTCAACAACTTATCGATGCCATTATCGTCCTGCTGCGTAAGCAGTTAGCGCTCGATTCCCCCGAAACGCGTGTTATCGTCGGACCGGTGGCAAATCCGCCGGCAAATCCGCGGCCGCTATGGGTGTTGACACCCGGAAAATTTAGCGTCAACAAGGTATTTAATTATATGGAAGGCGTCCAACCGCAACTCCATCAGACAAAGCAGACGATTCAAATCAATACCCAGACGCCAAAAGGGCCTTATCCGCTGGATTACCCACCATCACAAGGCACGGTCAGTGGTCGGACGACGGATCAAACAGTGCAGGTCTTATTAGAAGGCGGGGATTTTACAGTCGATTATCGGCAGGCGTCGATTGCGTTTAAAACAGCGCCAAAAGGCCCGGTTGATTTGGAGTATTCGTTTGTCGGAATTTCGGCGCAGCGCGAGTTTCAGCAGGAATTAAGTATTGATGTGTTTGCGGTGGATTCTGTCAGTGCAGAAAAATGGACGGCGGTTTCGTTAGCGATGATTTTGACCGAATTGGATAAGCTGACTGCCGATCAGCGCAAACAATATATTGCCGGGGATTATACAACTCTTTCGGTCATTCGGCACATTCAGTTTGCCGATGGCCAAACTGTACCGCTGAACAACGGGCTGCGTACAACTCTGCGATTTGATATTGCCGGGCAACTGACTTTTATTAAAGAATTGTATGAAGGTTACGGCATTATTACCGAAGTAAAACAGCAGGTAAAACTGTCATAACTAATGCTACGCGGCGTAAGTTCGTGTGAACTTTCTCGACGATCAAAACCTGACGGGTTTCCAAAACCCGTCAGGTTTAAGTTCACACAA
>CAYOLL010000003.1:0-20838 GCA_964404765.1 uncultured Gemmatimonadota bacterium
TCTTAACGCAAACGTCGCAATTGACGCTAAAGACGCAAGTTGCGAATTTATATCTGAAAAATGGATTGTGAGACAACCCGATCTTTTAAAGTTCAGCTAATTTAAAACAAATCAAGCGGTTGCGTCGTTTGCGCCGTTTGCGTCTCTTGCGTTTATGAATTATTCAGGATCCTAAATCCTGAATAATTCACCTCGAAAAGCACAAAATACATGAAAGGTTTATGAATTAAAGCTTTGCATAGGGCGGTCATAATTAGCGCAGCGCCGTCTCCAGCGCCGTGGCCGCGTCCGTTTTATCATCGCGGTATTTGATGATCAGCGGGGTGGCGATGGATAAGCCATGCTCACGGGCAAATTCGCCTTTGGCCGGTCGCGAACCGGGAACAACGACTGCGCCTGGTGGAATTATTAACGGGCTGTCGGCTGTTTTTCGCAAAATGCGCTCCGTAACCAAATCGTACACCGCGGTGCCGCCGGTGAGAATAACCCCGGCGGCCAGGACGGCATTGGATTTCACAATAGCGCCTTCGTATACGCCGCAATTACCGCCAATCAATACGCCGTCCTCAATGATGACGGGCATAGCGCCGATTGGTTCCAGGACACCGCCAATTTGTGCTCCCGCGCTCAGATGGACGCCTTTGCCGATCTGTGCGCACGATCCGACCAGGGCGTGAGAATCAACCATAGCTGCGGCATCAATATAAGCGCCGACATTGATAAACGCCGGCGGCATAATCACCACGCCCGGCGCAACATACGCGCCTTCGCGGATGGTTGATCCGCCGGGGACCTGCCGGATTTTGTCGGTCAGTTCAAATTTTTTTGGCGGAAAGGTGTCCTTATCAAAAAAGCGAAACGTCTCGTTAATCGAAAAATCAGTGAGTTGACCCAATCGAAAACCGAGCAGTATCCCTTTTTTGACCCAATCGTTGACATGCCAGTTTTGCCCGTCAAATTCGGCGGCCCGAATCTTGCCATTGCTCAGCAAATCGCGAAATTGTATGAAAATAGCGCGCGCTTCTGTATCAAGCGCCGGTTTTTCGAATAAACTCAGAATATCGTCCCGGATCGCCATTTTTGCCTCTTGGTAAAATTTTCAAATCTTGCAAGATATTTTTGATGCGCTGCCGATTGACTTCCTCGACTGCCGTTAGCGGCAGATGAAAATTTTCGGCAATCAGACCCATTTCTTTGAGCGCACATTTGACCGGGATCGGGTTGCTTTCTACAAAATTGATTGCCATCAACGCATACAACTCCAAATGTAACTCGCGCGCCTGCTTGAAGTTGCCGTTCAAGGCAGCGTGTACCATTTCGCGGAATAAATCCGGCACTTCATTGGCGACAACGGAGATGACACCATCGCAGCCAATCGGAATTTGCGCCACTGCCAAAATATCGTCGCCGGACCAGATCATGAAGCCGTCAGGGCGCTTCATATTCAAATATGTTAATTGCTCAAAATTGGCTGAGGCTTCTTTAACACCAAAAATATTGGGAATTGCGGCCAGGCGCAACATTGTCCGCCAATCAATCATGCCGGAAGTGCGTCCGGGCACGTTGTATAAAATAATGGGTATGCCCACGCTCTCTGCCACGATTTTAAAGTGTTTATAATAGCCATCCTGGGTTGGCTTATTGTAATATGGGCCAACTACCAAAGCGCCATCTGCGCCCAGTTTTTCCGCCTTTTGGGTTTGAACGATGGCCACCGCGGTATTATTGCTGCCGGTTCCGGCAATCACGGGAATTTTGCCGTTAACCCTCTTTACGGTTGTCGTCACCACGGTTTCAAACTGAGCGTCGGTCAGTGTCGCGCCTTCACCGGTGGTGCCACACACTACCAGACCGTCCGTGCCATAGTGCAAATGAAAATCAATCAGCCGCGCCAACGCCGGCAAATCAATCTCACCCTGTTCGTCAAACGGTGTCACCAGCGCAACCAGCGAGCCGCGTAAACGTGATCTATCCATAAAACACTCCTTGGGTTAGTCGAGAATATGTGTCCTGAATAATTCATCAGCCACGAAGTCACTAAAGCACAAAGAATCACTAAGATATTGAATTAAAAGGCTTTATGATGCTTATGAACAGCGTTGGTGTCAAAAACTCAATTTCTCAACATCTTTCGTGGAACTTAGTGCTTTCGTGTCTTTGTGGCGTGTCTTTGCATTTTTCAGGGTGTTGACATTAAGCGTGAATCCAAAATAAAGAAATAGCGTGGATTTGTCAAACAAGAACTTTTCAGCAAGCTTTCAGCTCAAGCGATATTCATCCTCAAAAACTTCCTGCCAGGAAAGCTGCGTGATGGTGATGTCCCGACTCATTTCCCCTTCGGCTTCGCGGATGGCGGCCTTGAGGCATTTAGGCCATATTTCCAAGATAACGGTATCCGTCAGCCGGGGTGTCTCTTCCTGAATTTCCTTGATTTCATCGCGGGCATTGTAGATCGTGGCCACCCAACTGCGCGTGCGGCGTTCCGGCTGTAGCTGCCATTTGATGATATGCGTCATCAGGCGGACGAGTTGACTTTTCAACGCGCGTTGTTCCGAGCGGCTCATAGCTTCGATTAGCTCCTCAAGGCCGGTTTTGGCCTCGTCCAAATGGTCTGTGTCCAATTGCGCTTTGATGGCAACGGCGGTTTGATACGGAGATTTGACTGCCAGTTCTTCCCAATTCATTTATAAAACCTCCATAATGATTCAATGGATGCGTAGCGTGAAATCTGCTGTATTATATGCGGATAGCCGGCCCGGCGTCAATGACAAAATACGAATCGTCTAACCCAATCGCCGCATCCCGGTATATACGTTAAAACGCTCCCGTCGCAAAAAGCCCACCAGTGTGAGGCCGAAGCGATCTGCCGTTTCAATGGCCAGACTGCTTGGCGCCGAAACAGAACAGACGATTTGCACGCCGGCCATAACCGCTTTTTCCAGCAGCTCAAAGCTGGCTCGCCCGCTGACCAAGACAATATGCCGCTGGAAGGGCAGTTGCCCATTCAGCCAGCCCCAGCCAATCAACTTATCCAATGCATTGTGGCGGCCGACATCTTCAAAAACTGCCGTCAGTTCACCGGTTTGATCGAATAAAGCCGCAGCATGTAAGCCACCGGTTTGATCGAATATCGTTTGCGCGGCGCGGAGTTTTTGTGGCAGCTGTCTTAACAGGTCGGGCGAGACAATCAAATCATCCCGAATTACGGCCGAAGAACGTTGTGCGACATCCGTCAGACTGGTTTTTCCACACACACCGCAGGCGCTGCTGGTAAAGAAGTGCCGCTCCAATTGCGAGATGTCCGGCAGTTGCCCGTTCAGCTTGACAATCACCTGATTTGCCGTTGCCCGGCATGGCCCGTCATCGTCAAATTGATAAACGCCCTGCACTTCTCCGGGTTGACGGATGACGCCTTCGCAAAACAGAAAGCCGGCCGCTAATTCCCGATCATGGCCGGGTGTGCGCATGGTTACGGCGACAGTTTGCTTCGCTTCGCCCGCGCTCAGCCGTATTTCCAGCGGCTCCTCAACGGCAACCGCGTCCGGCTGCGGGTCGGACAGCCGGTCATTTTCCATAGTCTGCACAAAATAGGTTTGCTGTGAGGATAGTTTCACCGGAATCAACCTTGATGTAGTGCGATTTGCCTAAATCGCACACCCGCGCGAATAAGGCAATTCGCGCTACAATTGCGGTTTCGCGCTACGCTTTTTCCACCGTAACATGGGCGTTATAATTGGGTATCCCGGCATCCGCCGCGCGGCTGTCCCGCCGGATCAGCCCATTGCTTTCCGGCCAATGGGTCATGATATTGCCTGGTGTTATTTGCGCCGGGAAAACGTAGCCGCACATTTCACTAATGTTATTGCGCAGGATAATTTTTTCGCCGGATTTCAGACCAAGCCGAGTCATGTCGTGCCCGTTCATCAACACGGCCTCGCGCAAGGAGCCGTTCAGGGCGTCTTTGTTTTCGTGAATCATGCTGTTAAACTGCTTGCCGCGTCGGGTGCCCATCAAAAAAATATCGGGCGACAAATCCAGCTTCGGCGGATGAACCACACTAAAACGAGCCCGACCATCGGGCGTGGGGAACCGCCAATCGGCGCACAGATGCGGCCCGCCATATTGAAATTGATCGCCCTTTTTATGCAAATGCTGAATGCCGTCATAAAACGGGACCATCCGGGCGATTTCGGCCCGAATTTTGTCCATATCTTCACAGCCAAGCCGGTCTTTCAACTCCGGCCGAATACGCTGCGCCAGATCCAGCAAGACATGAGCCTCGGAACGGGTCTCACCGAATTTTTCAGCGCGAATTTGCGGGCTGAAAATGACCCGGCGCTCGGTGGAAGTTTGGGTCACGCCGCCCGGAACTTCGTAACGGGTCATGGCCGGCAGCAAAATAACCGTATCGGCCGGATCAATCAGCATTTGCGGCGACAGCACGATGTCCATGTGCACTCGCAGCGGCACACGGGCCAACGCCGTTTCCACATAGGCAGGTTCGGGCAGAACATCCAAAAAATTACCACCAATCGAGAACAGCACATCCAACTCACCTTTGTGAGCGGCGTCAATCATTTCCGGGCCGGTCCATCCCGGTGTCGTCGGCACGGCAAAACCCCATTGTTCTTCCAGCCATTTGGCATTTTCCGGGGTAATGGCCCGCCCGCCTGGATAAACCGTGGCATACGCGCCCATCTCGGCCCCGCCTTGCACGCCGGAATGCCCGCGGATGGGCATGACACCGCAACCGGCGCGGCCTACAAAGCCTTTGGTCAACGCCAGATTGACAATGGCCCGCACACCATCCGCCCCAAACTCATGTTGGGTGATGCCCATGCTCCAGACAAATACGGCCCGTTTGGCTTGTTGAATCATTTGGGCAAACTCCAGCATCGTCTCGCGGGTGGCCCCGGAAAATTGCTCCAAATCTGTCCAACTCATGGCAGTCGTCGCGGTTTGCAGTTCGGCAAACCCGTGGGTATGGCCGGCGACAAATTCCGGGTCGTGCCACTTGTTTTCAACAATATGTTTTAATACGCCGTTGAGAAAGGCAATATCGCCGCCAATGTTGATCAAAAAGAAACGGTCGGCGATTTTGGTGCCGAACAAGGCGCTTTCCACGATTGAGGGAATCCAGTAATTTTCCATGCCCGGTTCGCGATAGCTGTTGATAACGGCGATCTTGGCCCCGTTTTTCTTGGCAAAGTGCAAATACTTGGTGGCCACCGGCTGATTATTGGCCACATTTGAGCCGATAAAAACAATGAGATCACTTTCCAGCCAATCCTTATAAGAACAAGTCGTAGCGGCCACGCCCAACGTGCTTTTCAATCCAACAGTGCTGGGCGCGTGGCACAAACGCGCGGCATTATCTATGGAATTGGTGCCGATGGCCCGCACAGCCTTTTGTACAGCATAATACATTTCGTTAGGAATGCCGCGACTGGTCATATAAACGCCGAACCGCCTGGCTGTGGCAACGCGAATCCGATCAGCCATCAAATTCATGGCCTCCTCCCAATCCAGCCGGCGAAAACCGCGTTCGCCCTTGCGCCGGATCATGGGATAGGCCAATCGTCCGCGCTCGCGCAAATCGGCGGCTTTGGGCAATTTGCCGCCCGGCATCAACCGGCCTAAATCCTGCAACAGGTCGGGCGAAAATGCCGGGGCCGTATTCAGCCGCAGCAGCCGCAGCCGGATGTTGCACAAATGGACGCCGTCCAACGTCCAATCGCGGATGCCGGAGGTGCCCAGCGCACAGCCGTCGCACACGCCATGATTCAGAATCTTCCAGGCATAACCCAGATTGTCGCTGTTTTCGCGAATCGCCCGAAAAACTTCTGCATAATTATTGGGCCGTTGATGACCCAGCCCGAACGGCGTCCAACTGGCCCAGCTTTCCGGCGTCCAGCCTTTGTTTTTTGCCATGAATTCTCCCCGGAGTAGCAAACTTCAGTTTGCCATTAAAACAGGCGGATAGGCTGTAGGCTTTTAGGCGCGGAGCAGCCGACAGCAATCCTACAGCCTAACAGCCTAAAAGCCTAACAGCCTGAAAGCCTAAATGGATTTGATCGCCAGAATTTTCCCTGCCCCAAACCGTTGCAAATCATCGGGCGTCAGCTTAAAAACGGCAAAAGGTGTCCCGGCTGCCGCCCAGATTTCCTCCAACTTGAGCAAATCTTCATCAATGTAGATTTCGAGCGGCGTGGCATGGCCGACCGGCGGCACTCCGCCAATGACAAAGCCGGTCTTCTCACGCACAAAATCGGGGTCGGCTTTACCAATTGGCTCGCCGGCCACAGTTTGAATTATCTTTTCATTCACGCGGTTAGCGCCGCCGGCAATCACCAAAATAGCTTTACCACTGCTTTTACCTCTAAAAATAATGGACTTAGCAATTTGCTCGACTCGACAACCAATCGTATTGGCAGCCTCCTGGGCTGTGCGCGTGGTCGCCGGTAATTCAATTACCTGGCTGGCGATGCCTAAATTCTTGAGTGCATCTTGCACCTTTTGGGCGCTGAGACTTAAAGTTGACATGATCCGTTCCTCTCGGTTAAAAATTGGTCATAGATTATATTTGATTAGTGGCCGCCTGCAATTGCTCCGCGACCGTGGGTTGCGTGGCATTCTCCCGCTCGCGGCCTGTCCTGAAAGGATCACGGCGTTCGGTCCTTACAGGATAAACTTCGATCAGGGTCAGGCCGACGATGTGTTGGCCGGGTCTTGCCGGCAGGCGATGAGTTGCTTCAACAGGCCAATGGGTGCATTTGCAACAAATGACAGACTTCAATCCCATCATCCAGATCGTCCCAGTAAACAGCATACCCGCCCGGTTCAATGCTCCAATTGTTGCGCTGCGCCGTCGAAGCGTCAAGCAGCCAGCGCAACCACGATATTTTTTGCAAATCCAAACTAATGATGCGGCTATCACTTAAGATGATGGAAAGCGTGTTTTCTTTAAATAACTTAAATAACACATCCGTGGCTTGCACAAGGGATGTGGGTTTATCGGCTAAAGTACTCATTCCAGACCTCCAACAGTTGGGCTTGATGGGTTTGAGCCAATTTCAAAATACGATTCAGTTGGGTGGTTGGTGATTGAGATAGTCAATAATCTTGGCATCACCCGTCAGTAAGGGCACATCAAAAAAGCGGGCGGTTGCGACGATAATTTGGTCCGCCGGGTCGTGATGAAATTGGCCGGGTAATTGCGTTGAATCAATCGCAATTTGGGGCAACAATTCCAGCAATTCGACACCCGGATAATCCAACGCATCTTTCATCCATTCTTCAATTGGGCATGAAAGCGCAATACGATCATGCTCCACCAATTTGGCGACTTCCCAACAAGAGATGGCGCAAACGCCGAGGCCATTATCAATGTTAGCGGCAATCAACTTTTTCCAGGCCAGTCGAAGTTTCGGGTTTTCATCCACCCACCAAATCCAGATGTGCGTGTCAAGGATGATCATTTCAACGCCTCCCAATCGTTTTCCGCGACCGGATCAAAAGGACAATCATATCGAAGCACTTTGCCGCGCAAAGGCCGCTTTGCCCGCAGCATCGGTTTCTTTTTGACCGGCAACACAATGATTTCAACGCGCTGCCCGGTTTCAAACGGCAAGGCGGTTAACGTCAAAACGCCGTTTTCCGGCAGATCAATTTCTGTTCGATACGCTTTCATGAGCGACATCTCCTTTTTGCAAGTTGGGTGATTGAGAGTTTTGCATTTCCTTGATAGCCGCCTGCAACTGCTCCACCACTGTGGGTTGCGTGGCGCGTTGTCCTGAGCTTGTCGAAGGATTTTCCCGCTCGCGGTTGCGGCGTTCCGCTTCGATCAGGGTCTGGCCGTCTATGGCCTTCGCAATCGCAATGTCCAACTCGCCGGGCTTGTCTATTTGGGAAGATATGGGAATGACTGTCAGCAAAGCATGGTCGTCAATGTAACGATCTTTTTGGACGATCAAGGCCGGGCGCGTCTTTTTGTACTCGTGTCCAATGCCGGGATCAAAGTTGACTAACCAGATTTGACCGCGCTTAAATCGGCTCATCTTTCCTCCAGCTTCAAATAATAGGCGACTTCTTCTTCGGACAAATAATCTTCGCCTGTATCGGACGCCGCCGCATATTCCACATCTTGTTCGGAAGCTTCTATAATCGGAACGACAAAGGCTTGCTGGGGCGATGGGGTTTTCACCGGAGCATCATCTAAAAATGTAATCAGAATACGAGCTTTTTTGACCCGCGGCTTTTCCAACAGCGTAATTTTGCCATTGTCGTAAATCGCTTCAACCGTTAGCATGTTGAACCTCCGGATTGTGTGGATGATAATGTTTGCATTTCCTTGATGGCCGCCTGCAACTGCTCCACGACCGTGGGTTGCGTGGCGTTTTCCCGCTCGCGGCCAGTCCTGAAAGGATCACGGCGTTCGGTCCTTACAGGATAAATCAGGGTGAGAGAGCCTGCCCAGAGCCTGACGAAGGGTCTATGGTGTTGGCCGGGTCTTGTCAGTAGGCGAGGAGTTGACATCAGTCATAGTGATACTTGCACTGCGCAATGATAACCGCCTTGTCGGTCACTTTGTACACCAACCGATGCTCGTCATTAATCCGCCGGGCCCAGTATCCTTGCAGATTTCGCTTCAGCGGTTCAGGCTTGCCAATACCCGTAAACGGATGCCGCAAGGTGTCCATGATAAGGCTTACAATACGATCATAAATCTTGCGATTCGTCTTGCCCCATTCGACAAAATCTTCAAAGGCGCTGCCTTCAAAAGCAATCTGTTTCATTGCAGGTCATCCGGATTGACGGTCACCAGATTGCGGTTATTTTCGATATTTTCAATCGCTTTCAATAACCTTTGGCGATTGGCTTCCGAACGAAGTAAATACTCCGTTTCATCTTCCTCTATTTTTGTCGTCTCGCAGACGACAATTTCGATTTCTTTGCCTTTGAAAGCCGATTTCAGGGCTTTGATGAAACGCGCGTCCAGATCATCCGCGTTTAAACGATATGTTGTGTACATTATTCCTCCTTTGGAGTGGGTTGTGTGGTTTGCATTTCCTTGATGGCCGCCTGCAATTGCTCCACGACCGTGGGTTGTGTGGCGCGTTGTCCTGAGCTTGTCGAAGGATTTTCCCGCTCGCGGCCTGTCCTGAAAGGATCACGGCGTTCCGCTTCGATCAGGGTGAGAGAGCCCGCCCTGAGCTTGCCGAAGGGTCTATGGTATTGGCCGGGTCTTGCCAGTAGGCGAGGAGTTGGATGACGGTTTTTCTTCATGCAACCGATTGAATGACCGCCACGTTGCTGCGCAGCCATTCGTTGACCAGTTGACTCACGCCAATTTTCTTTTTGTTGGCGTATTGCTGAATAATTTCCGCAATATCCGGTTCAAGATATATGGGAAGCTCGAATACCGCGTCTTTGGCGTAAAATTTCCCGCGCTCGCCTTTGCTAAAATCATATTCTTTCTTCATTTTCAAGCCCTTTCGTATTGAGATGTTTCACGTTTTGTGGCTTTCCGCGCAGATATCAATCGGATATGCCGATAATCTTTCCGCTCTTCAACAAATGTATGGCTGACAACTAACAGCACACCGTTTCCATCTCTGCCCAATGTGATCCAACGATCTTCCCGGTCCGAATGCTCCGCATCAAAAACGGATACCATATTCAGATCGCGAAAGATTTGGGTAGGCCGATCAAATTGAATTTTGTGTTTGGCAAAGTTACTTTTCGCTTTGACCGGATCCCATTCAAACTTGTACCGCATTATTCTACCCCGGCTCCGTTTTTTGTGACGACATTTCCTTGATGGCCGCCTGCAACTGCTCCACGACCGTGGGTTGCGTGGCGTTTTCCCGCTCGCGGCCAGTCCTGAAAGGATCACGGCGTTCGGTCCTTACAGGATAAATCAGGGTGAGAGAGCCTGCCCTGAGCTTGCCGAAGGGTCTATGGTGTTGGCCGGGTCTTGCCAGTAGGCAATAATCTCAATCTTTCCGATAGGGCCGCTTCACATCTTTCAGCATTGGAAAGTGTTTCTTGTTCAGCGTAATCAGTGTCGCGCTTTGTGAAACAGCCGTTGCTGCAATCAGAGCGTCGGCTAAACCAACACCCTGAGTTGCGCCGTAATCGCGGCGATACAAGCCACCCTGTTTGGCAATTTTATGGTTTAACGGAATCGTCTGAAAAGCGCTTAAAAACTCAGTCAACTGCTCTTTTTCGTGATCCCGCATTCCAGCGTACAATTCCGCCACTGTGATAGCCGAGACAAGCAATTCCTCGTTCAGGTTTTCAAAGTAAGCAATTGCTTTCGGTTCATCCCGCAAATAATCAACGATAACGTCTGTGTCAATCAAAAAGCGTCTATTCATGCGCCAGCTCCCGGTTCCATTCGTTTCTCAATTTCTGAAAGTCCGGTAGGTCCGTTCGATTTTTCCACAACCCGCGAGCGGCGCGTAAACGATCTCGCCGATTCTTGACCTGCTGTTTCTCAATCCACTGGATAATGGCCTGATGAATCAATTCGGTTTGATCCAAGCCATTGACGTCTGATACAGCTTGAATGGTCTGATATTGGGATTCGGTTAGATCAATATTCATAGTCAAAATCATAACTTTTCTCCTTGCGATTGGGGTTTCATGGATTCAAATTCCTTTAACGCCGCCTGCAACTGCTCCACGACCGTGGGTTGTGTGGCGTTTTCCCGTTCACGGTTGCGGCGTTCCGCTTCGATCAGGGTCAAGCCGTCTATGGTGTTGGCCGGGTCTTGCCAGTAAGCGAGGAGTTGGGTGAGAATTTCGGGGTGGTTGGTTTGATTACAGTGTAGTGCTATTTTCGAAATTACATTTTGAATCTGTATAGAATTGAAACTTAACGCTAACCTTAAACTTCCAGCAAAATAGAATACTGACTGATCTACCTTTTTGTTATCTAAAAAGATTCGGCCAGCTAAAATTAATCCATCACGATACTCCCAAAAAATGTTATTTTTTTACATTTTTCTAAACCTAATTTCACGTTCTCTAAGCTTTTATCTACCTCCTTCAAACCGTAGTACACTTTTCCTAAACCAATTATAGCCATTGCTTCTGTTACGATGTAATCTCCTTGAATTGACTTATCACGAACTTCGATAAAAGTCCTTAGAGATTTTTCGTATTCTTGGTACAGGTAATATTTATCAGCTAACAGATACAAAGAATTTAAATATTCAAGGGTTTGTTGTTTTCCTTCAAAAAAAGATACCGCCCTTTGATATGTTTGAATTGCTAGCTCTTTTTGATGTTGTTCATAAAACAAATCGGCCAAAATCCAAATGTAAACACCAACCCCTTCATAATTAAACTGCCTTGCTAATCTTTCTATCGCAGATTCCACTTCATGTTGAAGTTGTTGTAATAATATTGCCTGCCCTTTAATATCAGTAAAATAACTAAGATTATTTTTAATAACCGCACAACGACTAATAACAACGTTTGATCTTAAAAAATCATCATCAGATTCCATTAGCTTTTTGAAAATATTGGAGGTTATTGCTAAATTTCCCTCTTTCTTTAAAACCATTGCTCGAAGGTATTCAGTCCAATCGCGTTTCTTTTGTTCAGTAAAGTTCAAAATAGGAATCCACTCATCTTTCATTAAATTCAAATATTCGATTTTTCTCTGAAGATAGAATTCGTTGCACTTTGATATAAGGCTTTTCTCAGCAGTTAGCTCGTCGATTATTGATAAGTGAAGTATTTTTTCCGATGTAGCTTCGAGATATGATTTTGGATCAGATTGGATTATGTCCAACTGCTTCTCAAAATACCCCATCGCCTTCTGATGCCGCGCCAAATACCCCTTCTCATCTACAAACTTGGCATTTTGCTCCATAAACGTCCGCAACTGGTCATGCAAGGCCAGGCGCTTGCCTTTTTGGATCACAAAATCCAGCTTTTGCAGGCGGGCAAATAGCTCTTTGGCTTGCACTTGCCCTGAGCTTGTCGAAGGGTCAATGTCCAGCATGTAGGCCAGAATGTCCGTGTTGAACCAGCGCAGGGCAGCGCAGACTTCCAGCACGCCGCGCATGTCGGCCGGGGCGGTGCGCAGCATTTGCTCCACCAGCACGGTAATCACATCCTTTTCTTTGGGTAGATCGGCAAAATTCAGATTGGGATAGGCCCGCAGCAACTCGTCCACCAGACTCAAGGCCAACGGCAGGCCGCCGGTGAAGGCCACGATGTCGTTGACGGTCTTGTCGTCGCTGATGCCCTTTTCGCGCAGATAGGCGGCGGTTTCGTCGGAGGCCAGCTCGCGCAATTCCTGGCGCACGATGGCCGTATAGCCCCACTCGCGCTTGAGCGGGTTGCGGCCGGCAATGGCCACCACGGCCTGCTTGCCCAATCGCTCCACCAGCCGCGTCCGCAGCCAATCGTCCAGCGTTTCCATCTGCTCGTAGGTGTCGAAGAACAGGGCCAGCGGGCTGTTGGCCAGATATTCGTTCAGGTCGTCCACCAAATAGTCGGTCAATTCCTGCTCCGGGTTGAGGAAGAACTTGGCGTCCTCACGGCTGAGCAGGCGATAAATGGCGCTGAGGGCCACTTCCACATTTTCCGCGCCGATGGCCTCGGCCACGGCCTTGCCGCCGGGCGCGGCGGAAGCGGCGACGACGAGCCCTTTCGATAACATCTGGATGACTTTGGGCGAGATGTCGGGGTGTTCGGTCAGTTTGGCCTGCAATTTGTGGTAGCGATCCAGCCCGGCCTGAAAGTCGTTGAAGGGCATACTCTCGGCCAACTGCTCGTGAATGGCCTTGAGCGCGTCAATCTCGTTGTGGATGACCGAGCCTTCGCCATAGGCAAAGGGCACGTGGCGGCGGTAGCACATCCGCCGAAATTCTTCGATCACCGACGACTTGCCGATGCCGCCAATGCCGTGAATGGCGAAGAGGCGATCCACCGCCAACCCTAAGGGTTTGTCTTTTGAACCCTTAGGGTTTTCTGTACGACCAGACCCTAAGGGTTGAAGAGCGAAACCCTTAGGGTCAATGGCCCGGGCAAATTTATCGCGCAGGTCGTGGCGGCCCACAAAGTAGCGGCCTTTTTGTAATAGGCGCTCGTCCAAGACACGGCCTTGTCGCTGCACGGCAAAACGCCCGCGCCGCTGCCAGACGTAAACGGCAAACAGGACGAGCAACAGCAGCGGCAAGATGACCGACAGGATTTGCACAAATGTGCCCAAATCGGCCAGCCGGGCCTGAAAAATCAGCCACAAACTGTAGATGATGCCGCCGCCCGCCGTGATAATCAAAAAAGCGGCGATCTCATCGGTTAGGGCGATGAGGCGGTCTTTCCAGAATTTTGAGTTCATAAAAAAGTGCCTAAAGTTGAAAGTGTCTAAAGTGCCTAAAGTGCCTAAAGTTTGTTTCAGGCAACAGCGGCAAGCACGCCGGTCTCTTGCCAATGATCGGCAGGCTCGTAATGCAAAACCATAAATTGATCGGGTCTGAGGCCAAGCGATTCATACATTCGCCCGTCCCGGTCGCAAAACTCTACTTCAAAGGCTTGCCCATTGGCCAGAATTTCGACAATCGTGCCAACCTGTCCGATCCATAGATTAGACTCCGGCAAGTCAACGGTGAGAGCGATGATGTCCAATAGTTTAATTTTGCGGGTCATATCCATCTCCTATTATTATAGCGGATAGCATGTTGTCAGTTTCGGAATATTTTTGCCGTGTTCAATGATCCAAGCACTACGAATCATCGCCTCTTTTCCACCCCAAGTTAGCTTGAAATCGACAAGATAGCGTTGGCCAAATGAATCGCGTCGTCCGAGTTGAACATCTTGTGTTCTGACAGCTTGCAGAAGAACATCTCGCAATTCACTGGCATCGTTGGCAGACATGCCAAGTGCGGCGGCAAACAAACGCGCTTTGTGCTTACCTTCGTCGTGTAATGGATTCAAACAGTAGTCGCGGAGTTTGCGAATATCAACGACGGCATTTTCAGCATAGGGAATTTTCATGCCGCTACCGCCGTTAATTGAATATCCTCCGCTGCCACAAGGGCAATGGCATACCGAACGCAGGCCTGGATGTCTTTAACTTCCAGATCGGGATAATAATCCTCGATGATCTCATCAAAAGAACAGCCGGCGTTCAGCTGTTCCAACACGTCTTGCACGGTAATGCGTGTGCCGGCAATGCACGGCTTGCCAAAATGAATGACCGGGTTCACGGTAATTCGATCAATCATATTGCAATTCCTTTCGATAACGAGGCTGAATGGGATTGATTTCATCGGTCAGGGCGATGAGTCAGTCTTTCCAGAATTTTGGGGTCATGTAAAAAATACCTAATGTGATTAAGATTAAAATTTACGCAATATGGCGGCAATGAAGCCTTGCCCGATAATCTTCTTTAATTGTATGGTCTGATCCGGTTAAAATCTACAAAAAAACGCCACAAGACGGTTAGTCTCAAAAATAAAAAATAAAAGAAGGCAATTATTGAAAGTATAATGTAGCAATCCACAAAAAAATATTGCATTTTTTAGGATAACGCATATTTTCGTAACGTTTTATAAAAAATGGTTCAAACTTTAGCTATAAGGGTATAACCATGCGTAGACCAATTATTGCTGGCAACTGGAAAATGTATATGTTGACTGCAGAGGCAAAAGCACTAGCGGCCGGCATTATTAGCGATTTAACAAATAACCGACCGGATGTCGAGGTTGTCCTATGTCCGCCGCTTACCGCGACAGGCACTGTTTTGATAACATGCGCGGGAACATCTGTTGGTGTGGGCGGCCAAAACCTTCATTGGGAAAAGCAAGGCGCTTTTACCGGTGAAGTTTCCGCAGCAATGCTGAAAGATATGGGCTGTCAGTATGTGATTATCGGTCATTCAGAACGTCGCCAGTATTTTGGCGAGTCCAATGACAGCGTCAACAAGAAGCTGAAGGCGGCATTAGCCGAAGGATTGACGCCGATTGTGTGTGTAGGCGAGAAACTAGCGGAGCGCGAAGGCGGGGTTACAGAGGACATTGTACGGGAGCATACCGTTGGCGCATTTAAAGATGTAACAACCGAGAGCGCGTTGAAGACAGTCGTTGCCTATGAACCGGTTTGGGCTATCGGCACCGGCAAAACGGCTACACCGCAGCAGGCTCAGGAAGTTCATGCTTTTATCCGCAAATTGTTAAGCGAATTGTATGATCCGGCGACGGCGCAGGCTATCCGGATTCAATACGGCGGCAGCGTTAAGCCTGATAATATTGATGATCTCATGACTCAGCCCGATATTGACGGCGCTTTAGTCGGCGGAGCAAGTTTAAAAATTGATTCATTCATGCGCATTGTGCGTTTTCAGTCAAAATAAGGAGTCAACATGTTCGGCGTTTTCATAACCGTTATTCATGTCATTGTTTGTTTGGGAATGATTTTAGTCATTTTATTACAAGCCGGTAAGGGCGGCGGTTTAGCCGGCTCAGTTGGCGGTATGATGTCCGGAGCCAACCTGGCGTTTGGCGGACGTGGTACAAGTGATATTTTGACGCGAGCCACGACCGTTTTCGCTGTGCTATTTATGATCCTGTCCCTGACCTTGTCGGTCTATACCCTGAAATCTTCAAGCGGAACTGAAAGTAGTAGCAAAGTGCGGGAATTGCTTAACTCACAACAGCCAACAACGGCCCAACCTTTCAATGCAGTTAAGCCCCAAACTGAACAAATTGAAAAGAACGAACAACCGCCTGTAGTGACACCGGCCCCGACATCTTCCACCACGCCGGCTCCATCAACGGCGACTACATCGGCCACCACGCCGCCAGCCGCCACCACGCCGGCCCCAACAACGGCGACTACCCCGGCTCCGTCTGCACCCGGTTCGTCTAATAAATAGTCTTGTTTTTGCCGAGGTGGTGAAACTGGCAGACACACTATCTTGAGGGGGTAGCGAGCAATGCTCATACGGGTTCAAGTCCCGTCCTCGGCACCAAAGACAAAGGCGGAACTTTCTTTAACCAGAAGGTTCCGCCTTTTTTTTTGTACTCATTTGTGCGACTCTGACGCTGTCCGGATATGGCGCATCTTGTCAGGGCTAGGAAAGTTAACACCCGCTTTCCAAGTCCGGTTCTTGTGATGAAGTCACCTTTAAAACTCCTGGAGCGCTTGTTTCAACTGATCGGGCTGACCGCCTAATTTGCGAACTAACGCCATAATTCGCGAATCCGCGCCATGGGTATCCAGCAGCAGCAACAATTCGCCATCCTTAGAAATCGCTTTCATCAATGTTGGCTGCCCGTCGAGTTCGCTCAGAAGCATTACCTTCATTGGGTCCATCGTCCACATCATTAGAACTTGTAAAGCATCAATGCTTTCTTGATACTCTTCCGGCATTTCCTGCTCGATTTTGGCAACCTGTTCTTTGGTCAAAACACCTTCACGCTGCCACAAATCTTTCAATTTTCCTAACATTTCATGATTAAATACATCAATTTCCTGCTCAATAGCGCGGGGCGATTTTTTACCGCCATAAAGCCAGGTTTTTTGTGTCAGGTGTTGCCGAATTTTCTTTTCTTCCTCCGGATTACCGGCAGAAGCCAATACGATATGGGCCAAAACCAAATGGTCAAAATATTCCGTAATAAATTCAAAACGCAGTTCATCCGCAGTCTTTTCCGGCGTATCCGTCAGCATTTCCAAACGCGGAGTGATATGGTCACGCACAAGGTTTTGATACTCAGACGGCACAGTTTGGATAGAGGCTTCCAGATAAGCGGCTACCACTTTTTTATTAAGTTCCGGTACAATCCGGTTTGCCACCCGCTCTTCTAAAGAAAAGTGCTCACTTGTATCGGCAAAGATTCGATCACGCGGGGTCAACGTCGCAATTACTTGCTGGCATTCCTGCATAAAGAACCAACGCGCGCTTTGTTCTATACCGCCAATCTGGAGCGGATAGTTCAGAACCAGTGGTAAGTATTTAGCAAAAAGCTGTGACGGACGTATAATATTATCGCCTAATAAAATGCAGCTCACCAGCAGGTTTCCCAGTACATGTAAATGCTTATCAAACCAGTCTTTAAAATGCTGCTCTATCACCTTGTCATGTTCACTCTCTTCTTCAAATTTAGCAAACATACTAAATATTTTGGTCATGAATGACTTCTTGACCGTTTGCTGCCAATAATCCTTCTTAATGTTTTTGTACCAACTGGTTTCCCGCATCCAGGCATACTTTTCGATAATACGGCCCTGGCTTAACATACGATACCAATTTACAAATTCATCGCGATCTTTAATATGCTTTGCCCATTCACTAAAGGTCGGGTCACTATCATCCATGACATCCATAAAATTCCGCATTTCATGAGCCGATCCTAAATGACTCAGGATTTTTTGCAGATTGGCCACAAGCTTTTCATGAATGGTGCGTGGCACACCAACTGCCAGCGTAATTCGCGCACATTCCTGACTGAGCGGATCTTGCAGGCTCATTAACGCATTTTCAAATTCTTTGTGTTTTTTCAGAACATCCAGAATCTCTTGCAACCGGGTTTCAGGCGTAGCCGCGCGTTCGTTGGCAACCATCTCTTTAAGCTTGCCGCCAACAGAAATAGCCGGTTTCCATTCCAGAATTCGGTCAACAGAAGTTTTAAGACGATAGCGCGTGCTTAAGTGGCGCAGGCTCGTCGCACAGTTTTGCAGATAGCGCACACCCAGATCAGATGCAAAAACATCCTTGCGCACAGCCTCGACAATTGTATCAAAAATTAACTTTAACTTCGCTGGATCGCCTTCGACGGCCTCAATAGACATGGGTAAAATTTCGTTAACAAAAACAAAGCCGCGCTCCTCATAAAGCACAGGTTTATCACTTAAAGCAACGGTAATATCTTCCTGGCTAATCGAATCAACCGGCATAACCAAATTGAGATAATAGAGGATACCGGTCTCATCTAAAAAGAGCGGCATGGCTGAATTGTAATGGAACAAGGCCGTGATAATATTGTTGATGCCTTCCTTCATAAAACGATTAACAATATGTTTAACGGTGCGCGATTCGGTCACTTCGCCCTTTTGCATAGTAATTTTGGACATACCGACTTTGTGCTCGGGCGCCAGCATCTCTAATTCGGCAAATTTGATCGAAATTAGCCGGATCGCCTTGATCAGATTGTTCACGTCCTCTTCAACAGCGCCCAGACCTTTAGCCAATTCACGAATCATTGATGGAATCGAGCCCAGCCGCTTGCCAACATTGCGAATCTGACCCTTCATCTTGTCTTCAAGTTCTTCCATAATAGCCGCTTCATCGGCATTTTTGTTGTAAATGGAAACAGCCCACTGCAAATTCTCGCGGGTTAACTCCATATCGCGCTCAAAATTCATAACAATCATAGGCGCAATCTTAATCAAAAAACGCAGGACAAAGTCTGGAAATTGTAGACTCTTTGTAGCTTCAATAATCGCATCCAAACGCTCGATGGGATGGCGCGTCAACGTAATCAGCATCAGATCCTTCAAGCCTTGTGTAATAAACTGGTCTATCTCGCCGGCATTGGGCAGAAGCCGCGTAAGTTCCGTAAACCTGGCCCGAATGACCCGCTGCTTTGCCGGACCAATTTGCAAATCCTTCATCCGACAAATTTCATTCATAATGAGCGCCACCTGAATAACGGTAAAACGGTCAATCATTTTATGCTGAAGAACCTCCTCCAGTAAAAATGTTAACTCCGTCAAGGACCGGGGGCGATCAATATATTCTTCCAAAAGTTGCTGCATCGCGCTGTGCTCCATGTCCGGCACACCAAAAAAGCGGGCAGCGTCGTTGAATAGAAAACTATCGGCCATCGCTACGATAATCATAGTCAGACCGATTTTTTCTTCGACCAGGGCAAAGGACAGAGGCTGATTGACCCGTAAAGGCAATCTGGCATTTAAAAACTCACCCAAATGGATACATAAATCGACATAAACGCCGACATTTTTGCTAAATTTAGTCAGCAATCGGGTCAGACGACTCAATTCAAATAACGGAAAATCCTGAGTTAAAATATACTTAATAAAGCGCTCATCGGTCCGAAAACCGATCTGGGCAAGCTTTAAAATGTTTCCGGCAAATTCCGGTAAATGCATAGCATATAACGCATCCAGAATAAACTGGGGCAGCTCAAATTCTTGCTGAAGCGTGGCTGGGTACAGGTTTTCGATGCCATTTTCACTGCAAATTCTGGTAGCGCCTTCGTATGCGATTTTAAGCCCGCCGTAGTTGTCTGGTAAGAGCGCCGCGCCAAGAAAACCCATCAGATACCATTTTTCCAGACGCTTTTCTGTCGAAACGGCATCCAGTGCTGTTTTAATTTCTTTCCAAACTGACGGGGGCACAAAAATATCCCACCAGATCATACCCAAAATGAATTTTTCAGCGTCATTTTGTAGATAAGCCGACCAATCTTCGTGTGGAATTTTGGATAAAATGTCAATCATCTTGCCGACAATTGAATACTCTTGTTGGGTACGCTTAATATTGGTGAATTTATTTAGCTGCTTATCAGTTAACCGATGCAGGTCCTGCAAAATATCGGCGATTTGGGCCATTAAACGTTCGGCGCCCGGTTGACTGAGGGCAATACTTTTAATAAATAAAATCATGCGATACAAGCGGCCTGGGCCGGCTAATTTCAGCTTGGAGATAAGTTTGAAAATGACATTATTGGTCTCCAGCAGGCTGTAGCCCGTATTCTTTTTGCCGGCATAAACAAAATTTGGGAAGTAGTTCTGGGCCATGTAACCCATCATGTCTTTAAATTCTTCACGCGTGCCTTCTTTCCAGCGTTTATCGTTGCCGGACGACCGCAAACCGATTTGATCGACAATCTCAATCATTACATAAATTGTATTCTTAGCTAAAGCTTCGTCGGCTTTAAAATCAAACGCGGCCAGAACGGATAAAGCTGTTTCCAAGACAGTTTGGCGGGCTTGCTTGCTTTTTTGAGAAACAATCTGGCCCAAAAAAGGAAACAACTCAAAATCGGTAGCGCATTCAGCATAGACCAATTCGCTAACAAGATTATCGCGAAAAGCCAGCCTTTGCTCACGCGGCAAATTAAGCTCAAACCATAAAAACCATTTGGCCAGATAATTTTGGGAATAGGAGCGCACTTTAAATAAATTTGGCGCTTTCGAAAAGAGTCGATTAACTTTGGCCAGAATTTTGAAGTATTGAACCGGAGCGTTTAGAACATGCCAAAAAAAGGTAGGACGTAAATTGGGAATATCTAAGTGGCGTAATTCGTCGGGGACTTTCTCGTCATCGCTTTCAACCGAGCCCTTGATCTGTAGATGGTCGGTTGTCCAATCTTTCAAAATCTGATGAATCTGTTTCTTTTCTTCCGGAGTCAGTGTGCGGGGCTTAATGATCACCGTGCCTGCAGCGCGCTCTTCCTCTTCCGAGAAGATTTCCACGTCTACACTGGCTTTCATCTCACTTTTAAATTCGGTAAAATCACTCTCTTCAAGCTCTAACACATTCGTTTTTTCGCTCATAAGACGTCCCTACAGATCAAGTTCCGTGCTTTTACTTTCGTCAATTATTCAGATTTCGCACAGATATTGACGCCTGAAACATAATTTTGTCAGATGCAAGATTCAAATTTTTAGGTGAGATTTGCGTCTGGCCGACATTTTAATCGGATGACGCATTCTTGAGCCGTCCGAGCAACTCAGCAATCTGGCGGTCTTTTTCCGTCAAATCAGTTTTTAAATGTAAAACTTCTTCCTCTTTCTGCTTCAGCGCGTCCTGATGACGGGTCAAATTACGGGCGACTTCCGACAGCTTGC
>CAYOLL010000003.1:20938-90456 GCA_964404765.1 uncultured Gemmatimonadota bacterium
AATACTTGAAAATCGTGTCGTAGATAGGGTTGGCGATCAACATGGTTCATCCCCCCTTTATACCGGTGGCGGCTCTATTGATTCGGAATTTGTCGGCACCGTATCTGCGATTGGCTCCTCTTCGCTATCCTGTTTCTCGACCAGCGTAATATCAATTACTGCGTCGCCTTCATCCAGGTTAATCAGCCGCACACCTTGCGAATTTCGCCCGATCTCTCGAATATTATCGGTTCGCATTCGAATAACCACACCGTTTTTGGTTATGATCATCAGATCATGGCCGGCATCCAGATCAAGAATACTCACGACCGGGCCATTGCGATCGGATGTCTTGATGTTGATCACTCCCCTGCCGCCGCGATGAATCAAGCGGTAATCCTCCAGGGGCGATTTCTTGCCATAGCCGTTCTGCGTCACTGTCAATAGTGACACGTCCCGCGTCGGATCAACGGCAACCATGCCGATTACAAAATCGCCATCCGCCAGCTTGGCGCCTCGCACACCAATAGCATTACGTCCGACAGGACGTACATCACTTTCCTTTAAGCGAATGGCTTGACCCATAGCCGTAGCAAGCACGATTTGCTGATGGCCATCGGTCATGCGCACAGCAATCAGCTCGTCGCCTTCTTCAATGTGGATGGCGATAATTCCGGCACGACGAGGCCGGCTGTAATCCACCAATGGCGACTTTTTAATCGTGCCGTTTTTGGTTACAAAAATAATATAATGTTCTTCGTCAAAATTGTGCACCGGCAGATAAGCCCGGATTTTTTCATCTTTGTTCATTTCAAGCAAATTGATGATGGCTTTGCCTTTAGCAGTGCGCCCCGCCGGTGGAATTTCATAAACCTTGAGCCAGCGACACAAACCGTGATCGGTAAAAAATAAGATATAATCATGGGTTGATGCGATAAAAAGATGCTCGACAAAATCTTCTTCTTTGGTCTCCATGCCGGTAATGCCGCGCCCGCCGCGCCTTTGACTGCGATAAGTATCGACAGGCAGGCGTTTAATATAGCCGGCGTGGGAAATTGTGATCACCATTTCCTCGTCGGGAATTAGTTCTTCAATGCTAAACTCGCCGCCCTCGTCCTCAATGATTTCCGAACGCCGGGCGTCGCCGTACTGTTCCCTGATCGCCAGCAATTCGTCTTTGACAACGGCCATGATATTCTGCCGACTGGACAGAATTTGCTTGAGCCGCTCAATCAAAGCCATTAATTCGGCAAATTCTCTTTCCAGCTTGTCGCGTTCCAACCCGGTCAGGCGGCGCAATTGCAAATCCAGAATAGCGTTGGCCTGAAGTTCGGAAAAGGAAAAGCGGGCAATTAAATTTGCGCGCGCTTCGTCCGGGCTGCCGGCCTGACGGATGATAGCGACAATTTCATCAATATGATCAACAGCTTTGCGCAAGCCTTCAACAATATGGGCGCGCGCTTCTGCCTTTCGCAGGTCAAACTGCGTCCGGCGCATGACGACTTCATGGCGATGTTCGATAAAGTAGTGGATCATTTCCTTGAGATTGAGAACACGGGGGCGATTGTTGACTAACGCCAGCATGTTGATCCCAAAGCTGGTTTGTAACTGCGAATGCTTATAAAGCTGATTAAGAACAATGATCCACTGCGCATCACGTTTCAATTCAATGACAATGCGCATTCCATCACGGTCAGACTCGTCGCGCATATCGGAAATGCCTTCGACACGTTTCTCACGCACCAACTCGGCAATTCGTTCCAATAACGCGGTTTTGTTGACTTGATACGGTATCTCGTTGATAATGATTCTGTTCTCATCCTCTTCATACACAGCCCGGCCCCGGACAATAATGCTGCCGTTGCCGGTGGCGTACGCCTCCTGAATGCCGCGCCGCCCATAGATAATGCCGGCGGTGGGAAAATCCGGCCCGCTGATATGCTTGACCAGGTCGATCAACTCACAATCGGGATTGTTGATATAGGCAATACAGGCGTTAACGACTTCCGTAATATTGTGAGGCGGAATATTGGTGGCCATACCCACAGCGATGCCTGAGGAGCCGTTAATCAATAGCTGCGGCAAGCGTGAGGGCAAAACGGTTGGTTCCTGCGCGGCCCCGTCGAAATTATCAACAAAAGCAACCGTGTCTTTGTCCAGGTCTTCCAGCGCATCGCCGGCCATGCGCGCCAAACGCACTTCCGTATAACGCATGGCCGCCGGATTATCACCGTCAACGGAGCCAAAGTTACCCTGCCCGTCAATCATTGGGTAGCGCAGCGAAAACGGCTGCACCATCCGCACGATCGTGTTGTAAATAGATAGATCGCCGTGCGGATGATAATTGGCCATGACGTGTCCGACGGCGCGAGCGCTTTTGACATAGCGCTTGTTATAAAACAAACCTTGCTCGTACATGCCGTAAAGCACCCGGCGGTGCACCGGCTTAAGCCCGTCACGCACATCCGGCAGGGCGCGGCTGATAATCACACTCATCGAATAATCGATGTAACTGCTACGCATCTCATCTTCAATTGTGCGCGGAAGAATTTTTTCTAATGTCATAAAGTTTTAACTCGAAATGATGCCAGCGTTCTAAGTAATCCAGGCTAAATTGCGCCATATATAAATAGGCCAAAAAGACCCCAGATGAATGGGAAATAAAGACTTAGGAAAATACGCTCAAATTTATAAAAAGTCAACCTTTTTGTAGATCAAGAAAGGACTTGACCAAATGAAATAAACTGTATTAATTACTCCTTTCCAAGTGACAAATTTAGCGCTTTAAGCACGGTGTCATTCCGAAGGAATCTTCCCGCAAAATAACGCACAGCTAAATTTTAAGAAGATTCTTACAGAATGACAACATGCCGGATTTGCCGTCTGGAATGGAGTAACAAGTAGCCGGCTCAAAATGTATGCCTGTAATTTTAGTGGAATTAGACAATGCCCATCGAGATCGAACGCAAATTTTTACTTAAAAATAGCAACTGGCGTCTGAATGCCCGCTGCGAATACTGCTGCCAGGGTTTCTTATCAACTGTCAAGGAGCGCACTGTCCGGGTCAGAATTATGGGCGAAAGAGCCTGGTTAACCGTCAAGGGCAAAAATATAGGCGCTGCCCGCCCGGAATACGAGTACGAAATCCCGCTTGCCGATGCACGACAAATCTTGGACAACTTGTGCTTGCGTCCGTTGATTGAAAAAACGAGATTTTATATTGACTACGCCGGATTGACCTGGGAAGTTGACGAATTCCACGGCGAGAATGAAGGGCTTATTCTGGCGGAACTTGAACTGGAAGATGAAAATACGCAGCCATCCTTCCCGGATTGGGTCGGCGCTGAGGTCACCGGCGACCCACGTTATTTCAATGCAAATCTGATTGAAAATCCTTACAAAAATTGGCCAAAATCCACATAATCAAGATAGCCGCATGAAAAATATCCGCTCCGCAGCACAGGCGCTTCTTTATCATCTCCACGCCATTCGATTTGTCAAAAAGCATCCTCGTTTGCTGCAGTATTTTCTTTACCCGGCGCTGATTAACACCATCGTATTTAGCCTGCTGTTTATGATCAGCTTGTATATTCTAAGCGATTGGCTGGACACCCTCTTGGCCCAACAGGCGAAGGGTTGGCTGACCATGCTGCTTTACTATTTAACGATGGCGTTAAGCATATCATTTCTGGCGCTCGTTGCTTTCTTCAGTTTTAGCACAATTGGCAGCCTGATTGCCGCGCCTTTTAACGATTTGCTCTCCCAGCGGGTTGAAGAGATTTATCGTGGCATCAATCTGGAGCAGCCTTTTGACTGGAAAAATTTTTGGCAGGATGTCACAAGCACCATTTTCCAGCAATTGCAAAGGCTGATTTTTCTGGCGCTGATCTGGGTTATTATCCTGCCCGGCTTGCTTATTCCCATACTGGGGCAAGTGTTGATGAGTGTGGTCACTTTTACGTTTTTGGCTTTTGAATATCTGGATTTACCACTATCACGCCGCCGCATTAAATTTGCAGAAAAACGGCGTATTCTTCAATCGCACAAACTGCCCATGCTTGCCTTTGGCAGCGTCTGCGGTCTGCTTATGGCAGTGCCCATCTTAAACATTTTGAGCATCCCTCTTTCGGTTGTGGGTGGGGCGTTGTTTTATTGCGAAAGGGTCCAGCCCCAATTATGCATAGAGTCGTATCTTAATACTTGATTTAGGACTTATAAGTCGTATATTTATGAGCTTATATTTTTTATATTTCATACTCTATAAATTTAAATGCCGGAGGCATAAATGTTAGTTTTGTATCGAAATTTCTTACGAGGTATTGCCGTTAATTGGTTTGGCAAAATTGGTGTTGCTTTAACCACGTCCACTTTTATTTCATTTATTATGCTGGAAATGGCGCGAATGGCCGGTGTTTTTACCAATCAGTATATGGGTCTGATTACCTACCTGGCATTTCCGGCGTTATTTGTTATCGGCCTGCTTTTGATCCCTATTGGCTGGCATCGTTATGCCAAATCGCGCCAAATGACCACGCGTGAATTATTGACCGAGCGCTTTGATCCGTCCGATATACAGGCCCATCGAAAAGGCTCGCGCTTTTTTTTAACTGTTATTGTTTTGTCGCTGTTGAATGTCATTTTTCTAAGCGCGAGTAGTGTCCGGATGCTTCATTTTATGGACAACTCGGAGTTTTGTGGAACAGCCTGCCATGTCATGTCGCCTGAATGGACGGTTTATCAGGATTCGCCTCATGCCAAAGTCAAGTGCGTAGAATGTCATGTGGGTGAAGGTATTGACGCACTGATTAGCGCCAAGCTGGAAGGCACCCGACAAATGATTCTGGCTTCTACAAACACCTATCATCGCCCGATTCCCACGCCGGTGCACAATCTGCGCCCGGCTTCGGAGACCTGCAAGAAATGCCATTGGCCGGAGAAATTTTATGGCCGGCGGCTAAAAATGCTGGTCCGCTATCAGGACGATGAAACGTCATCGCCGCTTTATCACACGCTGGCCATTAAGGTTGATAAAGACGAGGGTACCGGAAAGGGTGGAATTCATTGGCACATTGCCGCGCAAAATGAAGTCCGTTATACCTCCGTCAATGACGAGCGACAAGAAATTATTTGGGTTGAAATGCGCCAGCCGGATGGAACCTACAAGCGTTTTGTCAATAAAGCGCTAGATAAGACGTCCGAAAAGTCGAACCTCGTGCGGACAATGGATTGCGTGGATTGTCATAATCGCGCCACACATATTTATGAAGACCCGGCGGTGGCAGTGGATACACGCATTCAACGCGGCCAAATGGACCGAACGCTGCCTTATCTCAAGCGGGAGGCGGTAGCGGCCATTACAGCCGAATATGCTACCAAAGATGAGGCGAATAGCGGCATTGCCCGTCGCTTGCATGATTTCTACCAAAAAGATTACCCGGAACTGGCAACGGAGCATAAGTCCGCAATTGATCAGGCCACGCTGACCTTGCAGCAAATTTACCAGCGCAATATCTTTCCGGAAATGAAGATTACCTGGGGCACATATCGTACGATGCTTGGTCACCCAAACGACGAAGGCGGCTGCTTTCGCTGCCATACAACCGATCTGGAGGCCGAGGATGGCACGACCATCTCCGACGATTGCGAAACCTGCCATGCCGTGATCGGCTTTGAGGAACCGGAACCGCCGGATTTTATGGTGACGGAAGAATAAAGGCATTGGTTAACACGAGAATAGCGAAAGTATAGCAATAAAAAAGCCGCAATTGATTAATCAACTGCGGCTTTCTTGTTTCAGCAATGTAGCCAAAAGATTAATTCCCGGCAAAGTGCTCTGGTATATTCACCATAGTAATCGTGCTGTGATAGTAATCGTTAATCACGCCAATCAATTCGTTGGCCATTATAGCATAGCCGGTTTCATTGAAGTGAACGCCGTCCAAACTAAACAGTCCGCCCGTAATGAAACTCGTTGAAAAGTCTATTCCACCATATTCAGTACCTTCCTCTTTGACCTGGTCAAAAAAGGTGTGGGCATCCAGAATGGGGAAACCGGCGCTGGCAGCCACTTGGGCAATAGCGGCATTATAGGCGGTGATCGCCTGATTGGCTGTAGCGGTTTCCGTCTTATCCAGTACAAAAAAGCTGGGCAACGGCGCGGTGGCATGTAACCCCAACGGAACGCCGGCCGGCCAGGTAAACGTCACGCCGCCGTAAGTGGCGCTGCCGGATCTGTTGCCAATATAAGAAGAAGCCGGCAACAGAATATAGTCGCCGTCAACGGTTTGACGAACCGGTGTCGTGGTTTCGGAAGTTTGAATGACTAAGGCAATCGTCGTGCCGCTGACGGTCACCGTTCTGGGGATGGTCGTTACAAACGGGATGGCGGTCACATCCGGGATGTTAACTCCCACCATGCCTTTAATAGACGGCACGGCTTTTAAAGCCTGGACAATGCCGCCATAGGCCTGAGCGTAGTTGGCCGGCGCGATTGGCAAGCCGGCGCGGGTCATGCCCGATGTTACAGCGCCTAACACATCATTGCCCAATAACCCGATAATGACAAAGGTAGGCTGCAAGGCCGCCGCTTGTTCGACCTGGGATTTTTGGGAAGCGCTCGTGGGACGCAAAATCAGATCGAAAAACGGGTTGGCCGCCGGAAACAATGGCGGAGCGGCGGCGCCGGTTTTGCGCAACAACACTTCATGAGCCAGTGCGCCCGGCACGCCCAAGTTATTGTAGGGACGGGCCAAAGTCGCGTTGGTCGGTATGACATTGGCCGGATTTGTCGGTAACGACGTTGTGGTTATTATCGGGCTGCCGTTAGCATCAAAACCAGTCAGCGTCAGCTTGCCGCCCACGCCTTCGGAAAAAGCCGCCTCAACAAAATCCATGTCCGCCGTAGCGCCGACGGTCAAACCCATTTGCTCGGCCACCATCCCCGGATAGCTTACCCGGTCAGTGGATTTGGGAACATGCGAGTCCCGATAACCGGCTTCATAGCTGGCGCCAATCACCACGACTCTTGTAAAATCCGTATCACCCGCCGTAAGGGGTTCCGGAGATGAACTTGGATCGTCCGTCGAACAGCCGCTTAACGCCACAATAGCCGCCATGGCCGATATAAGCCACAGCTTTTTCAAATCTTTCATAGAAAGCCTCCTCTATAAATTACGAATATGGAATTACGAATTATGAATTAAAAATTCTTGCCGATGCTGAAGCTGAAAAGATTGGCCCCGGCGGTGTAGACACCGTTGAAATTGTTGTGGTTCAGGCCTTCGGTATCCCGCGCCTGGTAATCGACAAACATATAGGAACCGTCCAGCCAGAACTTGCCAAACTTGTAGCCAAAACCAAAGGTGTAGTCATTGCGCAAATCATCCGGCAGGAACGGGCTGACCGTTTCGGTCGGCACCGGCGACGGATCGTGAATGTAACCGGCACGCAGCGCCAGCTTCTCGCCGATTTTATATTCCGCGCCAATGCGGAACTGCGTGGTATTCTCATAATTTTCGGGCAGGACCACATTTTCCGGCGTGTTAGCGTCGCCATCTTCCTGCTCGCTTTCAAAATCTAAAACCAACTCGTCAAAATCCGACCAGCCGATAAAAGCCAGGTCAAATTCAAAAGAAAGCTGCGGGGTCGGCATGATTTTAATACCGCCAATAATCTGTGACGGGAAGACGACAGCCGTGGCCACGCCGACTTCGTTATGACCGTCGGCATTGCGCGGCAGCCCTCTGGCCACGATGGCATCCAGAGCAGCGTTGCCGGTAAGGATTTGCTCGAACTTTGCGTCGCCGACATAATCGTTTTCGACTTTGGACTTGTAAACCAGACCCAATTGAAACTTTTCATGCGGCTTGACCATTGCGCCGAAATCGAAGCCGAAAGCAATGCCGTTGTTCCCTTCCAGCGTGATGTTGGCGACATCCAAAACCGCGCCGTTAAACGGCTGATTGCTGGTCTGCTCCAACTCCACCAGCGAGTAGACGACATTGAAATTTGCCCCAAAGGCAATCCGCTCATTGACCTGATAGGCCACCGACGGCGTGAAGTAAATGCCGGCCAATTCCGATCTTTTGGAAATATAACGACCGGCAAAATTTTCCGGGTCATCCCACTCGACCCCCAGCGCAAACGGAGCGTTAAGGCCTAACCCAAGTGCGATTTGACTACCGACTTTTCGGGTGTAATACGCGGTAGGCAGGGCAAACATGCGATCTTTTAATTCGGCGGTTACGCCATAGCCCGGATTTGGCGCGGAACCGGCGAACTTGGCGGTTGGAAATAACAAGGTACCGCCCAGATAAAAGCCGCCTTTTTCCATAAAAGCCTGACCGGCCGGGTTGTAATAAATGGTCGAGGCGTCATCACCCCAGGCCGTAAACGCATTGCCCATACCCATCGCTTTGGTGCCGTGCTCCAACAATGCATAGCCGGCGGCAAACAATGGTGTTGTTGTAAATGCCAGGCAAATTGCCAAAACTGACGCAAAAAGCTTTTGTTTCCTCATAAGCCATCTCCTCCCAGTAGACCAACAGGTTTTGAGTTAAAGTGTGTGCACATTACGTTTCGTGTCTGAATTCTTCACAAATTACAGTGCTTAAGAAAATGTTATTAGCGGTGTAGATAATATCAGCTTGCAAGTCATTACGCAGAAACGGGTTACCACTTGCAGATTGAGATTTGCCGCTCCAAAAGCAACACTTAAAAAGGCTGGAACTGAAAATAATTCAGGTTAAGACGCACGATGTTAAGATTTACGCGGTAATTTGTCAAGTATTTTGTCAAAATGAAGCAGATTATTATTGCTGAAAAAGAAAATGCGCTCCATGTTGGTTATAACAATTGCGCCAGGGTCATTGCCAAAGCGCCGGTCACGGGAATGGTCAGATTGTCATTAAATGGTAATGGCGCTAATTCGATCAGCGTGGCGATGCCGGCGCCAATCAGCCCGATCTGCCAGTCAACAAAAAAAAGGCTGCTCAACCAACAAATCAGAAAACAAGCCAGTGAACCTTCCAAAGTTTTTGCGCCGATTCTCAGTCGGCCAAAGCGCCATCCCACCAGTGCCGCCGCAGCATCGCCTACTGCCAGAAAGAGCATAGCAGGAATCGCAATCGTCCGGTCACGAAAAAGGACTGCCGTCAAAAAACAGCCCAGCAAAAAATAAGTCGCGCCGGTTAATTGCCGGGCTTCATGATCCCGCAGCCAACGACCAAACACAGCGTTAAATAAGCGGCCAAAAGTCAACCAGCGCCGCCGCAGTATATCCACGCTCAGGCTGACCATCAACAAAACCGCGATAAGGCCAATTCGTGGCCATTCCTCCAAAAAGAAACAGGTCGCCGGCACACCCGCTGCTGCCAGATGGAATGTCTTGCGGCCTAATTCATGTTGCAGATTCATTGCGAAACCCGCTTAAAAACGGAGTGCGCCGGAAATGCGATGGGTATCGCCCAGGTCGTTATGACCGATAAAAGCGTAATCAAAACGCAGCTTGCTGATAACAATGCCGGCCCCGGCGGTCAAATCGCCGGCGCTGGGACCAAGACGAAAAGCCAGCGCGTTACGATAGAAGTATTCGATGCCGAAGTGCGTGTCAAAGCTGACGGCGCCGGCGCTGATTTGGTTGCCGACCTTGTCGCGACCTTCAAAGCGGATATCCGTGTCGAAGGCTACGGCAATGTGACCTTGCAGCGTGTTAAGCGGACGCACCCAGGCCAGGCCGGTTTTCAGAGTCGGGTTAATGGATTCGCGCGCGCCGTCCTGATTCCATAACAGCAGTGTGGTCGTTGCGTCCTGCAGATTGGCGCCCAGCGTTAGGGTTTCGGCTAATTTATATTGTGCGCCGAGGTCAAAGCCAAAGCCGTTGGCGTTATACTTACCAACAGCTTTACGCACCAGCTTAACACTCGCGCCCAAAGCCAACCGACTATTGACAGTCCGGCCGTACGACAGAAACAGCGCGGTTTCGGCATCACTTTCCCACACAATTTTATCATCATCATACAAAACGTACTCGTTGGGCGCGTCTAATTGCCCATTGCGCGTGGCCGGGTTTGGCTCCACCAGCTCCAAATCTTCGGTAAAGGGAATGTCATCTACACTCAGGCGAATCAGACTGATAGCCATGACACTCCGACCGGTTTTATCCAGCGGCCGGGCATACGCGGCATAGTCGTTGTTGACCAGATTGCCAAAGCGCTCGGCGTGCATCAGCGCTAATTCGCGCAGGTTTAAACCGGCTAATCCGGCGGGATTCCAATAGCTCAGACTGGCTTCTCCGCTCATAGCCACAAATGCACCACCCATGCCCATAGCCCGCCCGCCCACGCCGTCGCTCAGAAATTCCCCGGCGTACTTAGCCGCCGAAGCCGAAAACGGGCCCAGCAATAAAAGCAATGTCATCATTTTTTTCATCGTCAGTTACCTCCGTCTTGACAATATGAAGCGGCGCGGCCAAGGTTGCAAGGTTTTTTTGGGTGGAAGACGGCTCTTTAGACGACCGTGCCACAGATCATAAGGGGTAAACCGCAACTGTAGCGCGAATCGCCTTATTCGCGCGAGGGTGCGATTTAGGCAAATCGCACTACATTTCCTCAACATTTTTACACCCCAATAACAGGGTGATGTGCCGACGATCCCAAGTCAGAACAAGAATCGAAATCAGCACGAGATAAATAACCTTGAGCCGCGCGTCGGGTTTTGGCATAGTTGGCTTAGCGCACTTTATGAATCAAGTGAATAGATGCGGCTTTGATGACGGCGGTGACGGTTGCTCCCGGCTGCAAACCCAACGCTTCGCAGGTCAGTCGAGTGACAAAAGCGAACAGTTGAAAACCCGCGTCCAATTCGACCCGGGTTAAAGGACTGCCCGGCTGGATCGTCATAATTCGGGCGGGCAAGTGATTGTGCGTCGCGCCGGATTTCTCGCTATTCCGCTGGATAATAACGTCTTCGCCGCGGATGCAGACCAGAACGTCAAAAACGTTTCCGGGCGGGGCCAGGGCGACGATTTTTGCCGTTCCGACTTCGACGGTAGCCAGTCCGTCGCAGATGTTGACAATTCGACCCGGCTGAAGCGTTTCCACCCGCACAATGCGGGCCACATCCGGGTCGGCCGGGCGGTTAAAGACTTCCAAAACCGGCCCTTTTTGCCGGACGGTTCCGCCACTCATCACAATTAGTTCATCGCCCAGGGCCAGCGCTTCCGCGCGATCATGCGTGACCAGCAGCACCGGCACATCGCAGGCCGCCAGCAGGCGCGGCAGTTCGTCGCGGAGTTCCTCACGCAAGGCCGTATCCAGCGCCGAAAGCGGCTCGTCCAGCAATAACAGGCGTGGCCGGCAAACCAGCGCCCGCGCCAACGCCACCCGCTGCTGTTGTCCGCCGGAAAGCTGCCGCGGCCGACGCGTCGCTAACTGCGTCAGGTCAAAGCGCTCCATCATTTCGTCAATACGCCGCCGGCGTTCATCCGCTGCCAAACGGCGTAAGCCATAACCGATATTGCTTTCGATCGACAAATGGGGAAATAAGGCATAATCCTGAAAGACAAAACCAATGCCGCGCTGTTGCGGCGGGAGGCAAATTCCCTGTTCGGCGTCGAACCAGATTTGCCCGTCATATTGAATCAAGCCGGTTTCCGGACGCTCCAACCCCGCCAGGCAGCGCAGCACAGTGGTTTTGCCGCAGCCCGACGGCCCGAACAGGACGGTGATGGAGTGACCCTGCGCCGGCTGAGACAATTCCCCGTGGATAATGGCGCCGCCTGAAAAAGTTTTTGTGAAACGGGCGGTTAACGTGGATGCCATGCCTGAATGAACTTTCGTTGCAGTCCGTAGGTGAGCGCGAGGACAGTCGCCGAAAAAAGCAGCATAGCGAATGCGGTTTGATTGGCAGCGGCGTAGTCGAGGGCTTGCACGTCGTCGTAAATGGAGATCGAAACCGTGCGGGTAATGCCGGGCAGGTTGCCGCCGATCATCAGCACGACGCCGAATTCGCCGACGGTGTGAGCAAAGCTCAAGACCATTCCGGTCAACACACCCGGCCAGGCCAGCGGCAGTGCAATGCGAAAAAACGTGCCGCGTTTGCTGACGCCAAGACACCAGGAGGCTTCGATCATCCGCCGGTCAATCATGGCAAAGGCGCCGGCAAAAGGCTGGACGGCAAAAGGCAGGCTATATAAGACCGAGGCGATTAACAATCCCTGGAACGAAAACGGCAACCGGCTGTCAAAAAGATACTCGTAAAAGCGGCCCAGCGGACTGCGCGGGCCGATCGCCAGCAGGACGTAAAAGCCGAGCACCGTTGGCGGCAAAACGATGGGCAGAGCGACAATCGCCTCGATCAAAAATTTGCCCCGCCAGCGCGTATTGGCCAGCCAATACGCCAGTGGCAGGCCAAAGGTCAACAACGCCAGCGTTGTGCATCCCGCCAGCTTGAGACTTAACCCAAAGGCCTGCCAATCCATCAGCTACTTTTCCTGTTTTTCCGGCGTATCCGCCTGGGTGTCCGGCATAAAAAAACCATAACGTTTTAATACGACTCTACCGGACTCGCCCAGTACAAAGTCGCAAAAGGCACGGGCGGCCGTCCTATCTTTGGCCCAATTCAAAATGAGACCGCCCTGTTCTAAAGGCGGATAAGACGCCGGCGGCACTTCCCAATATTTACCGTCCCCGCGCATTTGCGGCGAGATGGCCAGCGACAGGGCGATGATGCCCACATCCGCCGCGCCGCTCTGGACAAATTGGGCGGCCTGAGCAATATTTTCGCCGTACACCAACTTCGGCTCGGCTTGTTCGTAGACTTTAAGCGACTTTAAGGCCGCCACGGCCGCCTTGCCATAGGGCGCGTGTTTGGGATTAGCTATGGCGATTTTTTTAACCGACGGCGCAAACAGCGTTTGAATACCCAGGCTGTCCGGCTTAGCCGGAAATGTGTTGGGCGCCCATACCGCCAGGCGGCCAATAGCGTATTGAAACAGATCGCCGGCAGCGCCCTGCCCGGCCTTGACCAACTGCCGGGGATATTCGATATCGGCGGAAAAGTAGATGTCAAACGGCGCCTTGCTCTGAAGCTGGGCGTAAAAATTGCCCGACGAACCATAAGTAATGTTGACCTTGTGCTCCGGATGCTTTTTTTGAAATTCCGCCCTTAACTCGTCCAGCGCAAATTTTAAGTCGGCGGCGGCGGCCACGGCAATCTCCGCTGCCTCGCTGCTACGGAATGTCGGCGCAATGAAAATGAGAGCGAACAGATATTTAAGGAACATACAGGGAATAACTTTCGCAGTTTTATCATCGCGAAGAACGAAGTGATAAAACAATCTCGCACTACGTGTGCCAACCACAGGATTGCTTCGCAAAAACGCTCGCAATGGCAATTTAAAAACCTGCTTCTTCTAACCTGAATTATTAATCGGCCATTAAGCTACCAAGGCTCAAAAAAAATAGACGTTTGCTTTTCTTGCGCCTTCGCGTGAGATATAAAACCATAAACACCAGTTACACCATCTTGTCCCATTAGCCAAAAATGTCATTTCTGGTACAGTCATAAATACAGGGCAGCTAAAATACAACCTCTTTGGTCAAAATCCAGCAAATTTTTCGCGCCCTGCCGCTGTCAGACCTGCATTTATACTCGTTTTTTTGTGTCGGAATCGAAGCGCTCGCCGTAAAAACGCTTGACAATCTCAGCCATATCCTCTAACGCAAGATTATACAGCGGCGCTTTTCAGCCGTCTGTATCAATCTTCGGTTAAAATTCGTCGCTGTGTGTCTGTCTCTTTTTCGGGTCTAATGCTTGCAATGTAATATTTGCAGGCGTGTAGACGAAATTTTAACCTGAATTATTCATGATCAGCAAGAAAAAACTAATGCTGTTAGGCATAAATTCGTGTGAACTTTTCCCTGTTCCATCATGCCGGAGGCATCTTCCGGCAAATTGGCGTCTCTCTTAGCTTGCCGGAGGATTCTTCCTGAATGACCGACCGCGTCAAAGTTCACACGAACTTGCGCCGTGCAGCACTAGCTTTTTTAGTATCCGCTCAATAATTAATTAATGGTAAGAAATGCCATCTTTTGTAACAAAACCACACCAAATCAAGCAGTTGTGCTCTTAAAACCGAATGCTTCTAAAAGGCAAGTACTTCTCTTTTTATACCCTGATCCGTTCTTCGATTTCTCCAAAAATGCCCGACCTCGATTAAGTAGGACTTGACAGCGCACCGTTTATGTCGTATATGTAGTCTGGCAATGTCATTATGTTAAGGAAAGCACGATCATTTTTTGTGTTCTCTGTTTGTAACTTCGCCTGGAATACAGAATAGCATCCTTTGAATTTTATGACGAAAGGTGATTCTTATGTTTAAAAGCATTTTAGTGCCGACCGACGGTTCGGAGTTTTGTAACATCTCTTTAAAATATGCCATAGATTTGGCCAAAGATTTTGCGGCGACAATCAAACTTTTTCACGCGGTGGATATTCGGGCGGTGAAAGGGCCGTTTATTCGCGATATTTCGGCTTCGATGGGGCTGATTCCAATTGTGGATTACCAGCCGCGAGTGCAGGAAATTCTGGAAGAACGCGGCAAAGCGGCGCTGGCGATTGCCGAGCGGGTGTGCACGGAAGCGGGCGTATCCTTTGCCTGCAAGCTGACAATGGGCATTATTAGCCGGGAAATCAAGGCCGAAGCCCATACTGTTGATCTGGTCATCATGGGCCAGCGTGGTGAACATGCCGAATTTGGTACCGTATTACTCGGCTCAACCCTGGAGGCGACCCTGCGCGAGACGCATAAACCGGTGTTGGTTACGCCCAAAACACACTGCAAATTCCAACGCGTTCTTATGGCTTACGACGGTGGTGAGGTGTCCAACGATGCCCTGCATGTTTGTCGAGACATCTGCCTGGAAAGAAATTTACCTTTGACCGTACTGACCGTAAATGATCGTCCGGAAGAAGGTGGCGCGATTCTGGAAGAAGCCCGGCAATATCTGATCAACGCGCCTTTGCAAGTCGAATACATTATGCGTAGTGGTCATGCTGCGCCAACCATCATGGCGGCAATGAGCGACTATGACTGTGGTCTGCTGATCATGGGCGCGTACGGCCGCAACCGTTTTGTGGAGATGGTGCTGGGCAGCACAACATCGTATATTTTGCATAAAGCTACATTCCCGGTGCTGCTGTCGCGCTAACTTACGGAATACCATTTGCACTGAATTAAGGGCTATACCAAAACTTAAAATGAATTGCGTGTAACCAAAGTAATTCAAGTCTAACTGCCTGTCAATTCATTTGATATGCATGAGGGGATGAAGAATTTTGTTGTCAAATTAGCCCTATTTTGTTTATTATTTGACTGTCATGACTGTTATGACTGTTAGCAAACGGGTCAACTGCCATATCTTCTGCCACAGCTTTGCCACCCATTTGTTGATTGATCCGCACGATTCAGGAATTGATGGGACACGAGGATATCCGCACAACCCAGGTTTATTTGCACGTCATGCGTCAGATGAGCCGGGCCGCGGTGCGCAGCCCATTAGACTTCTGAGGTATTCAAAAAGGCAAAACCCGTCAGGTTTTCAAAACCTGACGGTTTTTTTTTGAATCCAACTTTTTCTTTTTCCTTTATTTACCGCACCAGCGTCATCTTCAACGTCTGTCGCTCCCCGCCGCTTTCCAACTGATACAGATATGTGCCGCCGGCAACAGGCCGGCCCGCTTCGTTGGTGCCGTCCCACAAGATGGTGTGATAGCCCGTTTCCAGCGTGACGTTTCGCCGCGTGTTGAACCTTCCATATAAATAAAATTAGACCTTGCAACTTGCGTCACAAGGTCTAATGTCGGCTTTTAGCTGGGGAAAGTCAAGGGTTTTGCCGATGAGTCATGACGCCTTGCCCGACGCGGTGTGGATAAATCGGTGCCGGTTGCCTGCAAGCATTGTTCATCGTTCTCTATTGTGCTTCACCGGCCAATAGGAGTGACTTTTTGACTAACCGGTCACTCAAATGAATGTCGGAATTTTGCAATTTATCTATTGCCGGTTTAATGGAGCCGAGCAATCCCTGTTGTTTGGCTAACAGTAAGACGCCCAAACTGCCCATGATTTTGATGCCGTTCAATTGGGCAATTTTCCGTGCTCGCTTGTCGTCAATCAACAAATAATCAGCGCCCAATTGCTTGCAAAGCGCCATTGCATCAAGCTCGCCACGACCCAGACTACCTGCCGAAATCACAACCGAAGTGACATCAAGGGTTGCAATCTTTCCGCTTAAATATGAACGAAGCGTTTCGGCCTCAGGTTTGCCTTGCCTAACAATCTCATCAAATACGCTCTGTGGAACTTTCACGACATCGAACAACTTGTCTAAAAGCTCCAAACAATTACAAATCGATAATGCAATAAGCGCGGAGCTATCGGCAATAACCAGCATTAGTTGCAATTCCTCGTATACGGTTTAATTTCGTTTTCCAATTCATTTTCATCATAGTCAACAGTATCTATGTCATGTTTTTTACAAGCGGTCAAAAAAGCATATCGGTCTATTCCGGCAAATTCACAGGCCGCTCCTGCCGATATTTGGCCTGATCGAAACATGATGAGCGCCGCATAGAGCTTTATTTGTTGAACCAATTCGGTTGCCGTATAATCAACTGTGAAATACTCGGGCACTTCCAATACCAATTGCATAATATCCTCCAGTTTAACAGGACTACAAGACTACATTACCGGATTAAAACCGGTTTCCTCGTTGCGACGACAAGCAATCCGCCGTGCTTTCATCCGACCGCTGAACCTTTTGTATGGACTTTACAAACGCTCTGTGAATTTTAGTTTCTCTGAATAATCGGACAATAGCTGATGAATGCCTTCAACGCCGATATTAAAAAGTGGGTCGATAATCGATACTCCATTCATAAATGGAGAACATATTTGATTGTAAGGGTGGGTTTCTAAATAGTGATAAAAATCTTGATAAATCAACCTGATTCCGACAGATTCAAAATCTTCTTCGGATTGGTACGCTTTCGCACCAGTGCCACTCAAATATACATTCCCTTGCAAGTGCTTAATAATTCGTATCACGTACTCAGTTTTGTAACCTGAAACAGGTAAATGGCTGGAAATTTCAAACTGATGCTTGAAAGAAAGTAGTTTTACAATTTGTTTTACAATAAAAATAGTTGCCTCCGTGAATCTCTCAAAATGGTTACATTCATTGATTGTCTCTGACACAAACGGAAAGTATCTATCAAAATTCCGGCATTTTTTGTAGTGAAATGAAATTTTGTTTAAGTGATGTTCAATCCATTTTTCGTTATGATTGATATAGAGGTTTTTAATTGATTCTTGATGATGATGTTTTTTTATTGGCAATGAAAGGTATAGTTTTAGAGGTTGATCTCTAGAAAGTTGATAATTATTTCTAATGAAAACGTGACGAGTAAAACTTGGTTTGGAAAACTGCACATCATCTAGAAACACAAAAATGTTAGAAAAATATATCTTAAAAAAGAAACCAATCCAAGGTAAGTAATCCGGCTGGTTGATAGAGATGACGGTTGTATTTTTGTGATCGATGATTTTGCTTTTCATCATGTTCGCATCCTCATATATCCTTGAAGCATCAGTCGCCTTTCATGTATTGGAACAATTCCTTGTGCCTCGCCCAGCTTGGTGCGGCTATGCGCTAAGCGACGTTGATTAAAAAAAACCAGATGTTTTCGATCCACCAAAAAAACTTTTTTATTGAGATCAAGATTATTTTTCATTTTTTCCAGACCTTTCTTAATTAAATTTGTACATCCGGTTTTTTCTCTCAAAATAATAGTATCGCTACCATCCAAATGAGGCAACATCTTAGTGGAAAAACGAATAAAACCGGTATCTGTGTTTTGGGGAATCACGGAAAAGACGTTTAAATGCCTCCCTAAGCTGTAAGTATTTTCATCTTTCCAATAATGGAAAAAAGGTTGAGAGAGTATGTCGTATTCTTCTTCTAATAAGCTTAATGCCGCCTCCTTTAATGGTGCTAACTCTGTATATCCTCCTCCTAAAGGATCAGAGCGATGACCCAAGAAAGCAATGACATCTGGAGGGTATTGCCGTGCAATGTAATCAATGTGGAAAGGGTTTTCACCGACGCCGTGCGTTCTGTTTGGACGAGCATCTAAATTCACTGAAAGTGGATACCAAAATGGCTCATTGTTCGCATAAGGAAGAATAGGCGTTCCAATACCAAAGCAGAGTAGTGTGCTGATGTCCTGATATATTTCGTCAGGCAACATGTTTAAATCAATTCGTACAAACCCTGCACTTTGTGAATCGAAAATTTTTGCTCTAATTTTCGCAACAAAATCCGCATTCGTTTTTTGGTTGGATAACATTCGCACAATAAGTGTGGATATACTTGTAGACCTAACGCGAATGGGGCATCTATATCGTTCAGGAATTTTGCTATGAACCGTTTTCAGCTCTGAAAAAACGGATTCTGGTAGTTTTATTAATTGCTCGGACAAACTATACATATCCTTACTCATAACTCATAATTCATACGTGAATGATTTTGGAAACAAAACTCTCGAACAACATCCCATTTCGATAATAATCAGCCCCGGCGGATAACGCATTTCTTTGACATCTTAATAGATGAAACTCTCTCGTCAAATAAACCCTGCCTGCTTGGCTTTTATGAACATTTATAGCGTTTATTTTATCTTCAAAAAAATCTGTAATGTTAACAAAAAAATTGGGATTAAAAGCTATTTTGAAAGATTGAAGTGGTTCAGGCATCAGAATCTTTTTTAAACCGGATAATCTTACCGAAGCATTTAATACGCATTGTCCTGTTACAACATGATCTTGATGGTCGAATCCACTGCCTTCTACATAATGGGTAATTAGTATTTCGGGGCTAATTTTTATTAAATACCTTTCAATATCTGATATCAACTGATTATTCATCTGAATATGACTGTCATTATAACCCAAAAACTCTATTTGGACGTTTAACCCCTCAAATGCTTTCAATGTCTCTCGGGCACGAATATCTGTATCAATAGAATCTCTCTCTAAACGGTCTTTATCTTTGACAGAAATACCTTGTTTTCCATTACACACGATTAACAAGTAAACATTAAAGTTCTCTTGTAAGTATTTTTTTATTGTACCATAACACAACAACTCGGCATCATCCGGGTGAGCCATTATCAATGCAAGCGTGGACAGATTCATTTTAATCCTTTCTCATTTTTATACTAATGCTCTTTTAAGGACACCGGTTATGCAATGAATAGCGCCCCCACCTTTCATTAACTCACTCACATCGACTTCAATGGATTCGATTCCGTATTTATTTAACAATTTTCTCATTTCTGGGCAACCCGCGGGCATTACCACCCTGCTACCATCCAGCGGAACCATATTGATTGCCATTTTTTGAAGCGTTTCTTCGTTGTGAGGCAATTCAATAATTGTAAAACCAAAGGATTTTAATGCTTCGTAAATCACATAGCTGATGTACTTCGGTATGATCAACGCTTTATTTTTGTCGACTATATTTAACACGCCATCAAGATGCCCACATCCGTAAGTGGTTTGAACAATTGTAACGTTAACTCCCTGCCATTCCATGCATTGCTTAATTTGTATAGCACCGGTCATGTTAGAACGTAGCCCAACTCCTAAAATCACGGCAGTAGCGTTGATATACATTACATCAGGCCCTTCAAAGTGTGCATACCCGCTTACATTCATCAAAATCGGATAACAATTAATTGCAATACATCGCTGCACCGCTACTTCTTCCCCTGCTCTCACATCGGAAGCAGGTCTCATTATAATAGCACCATGTGAGGTCATTGTAAATAAATCTCGCATAAAATAATGATTTGGTTTTGCCAAGTTACCTGGTTCCAAATATACAACGTTTACCCCATTTTTTTGATATACTTCTGCCAGCTTATCATGCTGTTCCTGAGCTCTTGCTAAATCTATCAACTCATTCCAGTGTGCGGAATCAGGATTGCTTATGGCATTAATTTCATCCCCTGGACGATGAAGCAGCACCGTCTTTAAGGCATTATACTCGCTGTTACATCCACAGGTTTTCCAAAGAGTCCCTATATCGTTAATACTTGGAAGCGCTCTCACTTGCCAGCCTTCTCCACCATGAGAAACTCCAACCTGATGTAAATTTTTCATATGACATTCCTTATCTTATGATCTCTAAATTTTTTGCCGCCGCTGAACCAAAGTATTAAAGCAATCCACGACGTAAGCGGGTAAAACCAGAACCATAATACTCCATACAACCAAATTGTTTTTTTATGGTGTCCACCATACTGAAGCTGGCCAAGGAAAGCTATAAGTGCAACTATATTATTAATCACGAAAAATAAGATCACACCATATATTAGCGAGGTAAAATAGGAGACCATCATGAGTATGGGTAATGTGCTTAAAAATAGTGCAAACCGAAATCGAAAAATGATATTTTCGTACGCAAAACGTATTCGTTGTTCCCAGAACTGCCTCCAAGTTCTTTCAACAGAAATCATTTGAAGCGGAGGGAAAGAGACATATCGAAAGCGTTGGCTGGATTTTCGACAATGAGATTCTATCGCAAGTTCATCAAATAATACATCTTTTCGATCAAAAAAAGAAATTTTTAACATCGTTTTTTGAAAGCAAACATTGCCCCAAAATTGTTTCAACGGCGATACCATATTTATGATGTAAATTCCTGCTAACTCAATAGAATCAAAAAAAGATGGTTTTTCATAGCGGACCATACATCGAATGATGTCTGCATCTTGAAAAGCGTTTAGGATAGCAGAAACATTTTGCGCGGTAGGCCGAACATCATCATCGAAAAGCGCAACGCAATTTCCATATGTTTTTTCTAATGCGGCTTGAATACTGTTAAGTTTGCAATTATCTCCTTGTTGACATGGGCTTGCAGGTTTGAAATGCAAAATGTTCGGGTTATTATCAAGTTTCCGATCAAGTCTATCAAAAACATCTTCCTTGGAATCATCAACAACCACAATCTGAATTGAGTTGCATGCCATCGCCAATTGATTGTAGCATTCCGAAAATCCATGCAACACATCAAAATTGTTTGCTTTGATGGGAATTATAATGCTCAGGACTGGTCTAAACATTTGTGGTATCTCGATCTATGGTTGTGCTATGCTAAAAATATTTCAATAATGTCTTCAATATTTTCTGATCGAGTTTTAAAATAACCCAAAGGGATGTTAAGGAATCTAAAGCAGGTTTTATATCAATAATAAAATCAGGTTGTTTTTCTTTGATAATTGCGGCTTTTGAACGCCATCCAATAGATTTACAAATTCGGCTTATTGCCGTAAGTTTCAAATAGTGCTTAAAGCTATTATAATGGCAAATCGGTTTTTCTGGATATGCTTTACCCCAAAACTCCTGCATAAGTTTTTCTTGAACACATGAATCCAAATCTATCTTACGGTCATATATTAGCGACGCTATATCGTATGTAAATGGCCCTAAACAAGCATCTTGGAAATCTAAAATCCACGGACTATTCTTATATAGTAAAATGTTTTTAGATTGATAATCTCTGTGAATAAGCGTTACTGGTATAGCTTCAATTTCTTCCGACAATTCTTTAAAGTATTCAGTGAGCTTTTTGATCTCCAGCTCATCATTTCCCCTCGTTTCCCCTTTTAGAACACCGAATTTAATAAACTCCTGAAATTCCAAAAACACAGTCTCCCTCTCCATTCTTCTTTGAAAACAGAGGTGTTTTTCTTGACGAGTTATTTTTTGTAGCAGTACTAACCACTCGATAAGCTTTTGAAAAGTAGAGTTAGATTCCTCTGTTGATGGTAGTCGTTGCATATATGTATATAAACTTTCCTGTCCTAAGTACTCAATTATAGAGACGCTAGCATGAATTGAGTAGCCATAGATTTCAGGTATATATGGAAGAAACTTTGCTAAAAGGTTGTGAACATGAATAAATATTTCTGTTTGGTTTAGTCCACCTCCATCAAAATCTACAAAAATTTCCTCTGAAATAGGCCCGTTTTTTGGAAATTTAATGACGATATAATCTACACCCTGAATACTGAACTTATAAAATTGTTTGCCTGACGTACCACCAATTACTGGATACAGACCTGTTTTCGATTGCCTAAACTCAAAATAAAGTTTATGCCGTTTATCCCAATTGACTAATGCGAGCGCAGTTAAGAGTTCTGAAATAAATTTTGTCGAATTCTCATTCTTCATTAAAACCAAATCCAAGTTCGTCTCCATTTAATGTTTTGATGTTGGAGTGCAATATAATTCGATAGATGGCTCTTTCCCCATGAAATGGGTTAGCACCATGTAGCCAACGTCCGTTTTGAACCAGATACCCTTGATTTTCCTGTAATTGAAAAGAAAAAGATAGCTTATGGACGTAGTCTATGAAAATCGGTATGTAATGCAGTATTGCTGAGGAAAAATATCCGCCTTTGTAATCAAAACGAAATTTTAAAAATATACTGCCATCTTCAGATTTATTAAAAATGGAACCAGTTGAAACATGTGGAGGCATAAAACCATAGACTGTTGTTTCAGGTTCGAAAAGTTTTGCTACTATTCCAGGATGATCCGTTTTTAAGATTTTATGTAACTCTTTTCCATCGACAAAGAGAGAGTAGCCGCCTTCGGCAGCCTGTTTTCTACAAACAACAAACACTATGTTAGGGGGCCGCGCCATACTGGCGCGATCTGTATGATAAAAACTTCCCGCTCCCCCATTAGGCCAATGTATGCCTTTTATTCCCCTATCATTTGTATCATCTTGAATTAAAATATCTCCAAGCGATTCTGCGATTCTTAGCATTTTCTCAGAAGATTCTATTCTATCGACAGTAACAAAACCGACTTTTTTTAATTGCTCGGTCATGTTAATCAAAAAATTTTTGCTACTTGTATCAACCAAATATTTTTGAAAGAGTAAGTTGTCCACTTTTGTCCTCCGTTATTTACAATTCAAACGAGCTGGAATCGACGGCATCCAATTCAAAATTTGTCCTCGCAAAGACGGTGACAAACAACCACTTTGCGACAAGGCTTCAAGGTAAGATAAACGTTGAAATGAAGGACGGACTTTCTGCTGCCAGTTACCACCACGCCTGAATCGAAGCGCAACCTGCTTCCAGCTGACACCGAACATGGCTTGAGCGGCGCTAACACCGGCTTCAGGCGACGGCGCGGGAAGGAAATGTTGGCGCGGAAGGATAAACTTGCCATCGGCCCGCCCAACTCGGCGCGGAGAAACCGCGCCGGTCGTCAACAAGCAGTCGTCCAGCAAAACTCATCGCATCAACGTCATCTTCAACGTTTGCCGCTCCCCGCCGCTTTCCAGTTGGTACAGATACGTGCCGCCGGCAACAGGCCGCCCGGCTTCGTTAGTCCCGTCCCACAAGATCGTATGATAACCCGTTTCCAGCCCGGCATTTAACAGCGTTTTGACAAAGCGGCCGTCAATGTTGTAGACTTTTAGGCTGACGGTTTGGGCGCGCGGCAATTCTAAGCGAATCGTGGTCAGGCCGCCGAATTGGAACGGGTTCGGATAGTTTTGCCATAGACGCAAAGCGGTCGGCACGGCGGCGGCGCTCTGTTGCAACGGGCCAAATTCAAAAACAGAGCCGTTGGCGTCCAATCCTTCCAGCCAATACAAATATGTTGCTTCGGGGCGAACCGTCTGGTCTTTGAAACGATAGGCCAAGCCGTTCGCCAAGAGCATTGTCTCATTGACTTTTTGGCGATCGGTCAATACACCGGCCTCTGTTCGATAGACATGGAAGCCGATGGGCGTCGAAGCTTCGCTGACCAACCATTCCAACTCGATCAATCCGGGCTTAGCCGTGGCCGTAAACGACAGCAGTTCCACGCTGACTTTCTTGTGCGAGCCACGCACCACCACGTTGACAACAGGATTATCCGGATCGTCCGAACGAACTTGCAGCGTGTCAATAATCAGCGTGTCTGTTTCAATCGGTGTAAAGGTGACGGTCACAAAGGCGTTGCCGTCGGTTATAATCGGTGTGCGCGGAATGTTGGTGATGCGGATACGGTCGCTGTGCCGGGTCACTTCCAGCACTTGCAGCGGAGCGCGGCCGATGTTGCGGATTTCCATTTCCCAATTGGTGCTTTGATCGACCGCGCCAAAGTTATGGCTTGTTTGCGGCAAAAGAATATCCGGCTGAATGCCCGCGCCGCCGACAAAAATCTTGACCAGCGGTTCATCGGTATCGTTTGAGGCAATGCTAATCTCGGCCGTGTAACTGCGCGGGCCGCGCGGCGCAAAGACAATCCTGAAGTCCAGCGTATCATTGCCCGGAATCACCGCCGGGAAAGTCAAACCGCTGATTGTAAAAATGGAATCCATCGAGCTGGTGATGGCGGAAATCGTCAGTGAACCGTTGCCAAGGTTAAAGATCGAGAAATTGCGCACACTATTTTGCATCACCCGCACATCGCCAAAGGTGGCGACCGAGGCCGAGAGCTGAATTTCCGGAGACACGCCGATCCCGGACAGCCCGATGGTATAAGCGGCAGCGTTAAAGGCATCGCTGCGAATCGTCAATTGACCGGTGTATGCTGTCGCGGCCTGCGGCCGGAAGCTGACCCGTATCTGCTTGGTCTGACCGGGCGCGATGGAGTCGGGCTGTGCAAAACCTGACAGGTCTTGAAGACCTGTCAGGTTTATTTGGGGGGACTTGCCAGCTACAACCGCGCTGATCCATTCGACGCCGAAGATGTCCGGCTTGTCGGCGGTCATATCGGTGATGGTCAACGTGGCATCGCCGGTATTGCTCAGGGTGATCAGGCGCTCGATTCGCTGATTGACATCGGCATTGCCGAAATTTTGGGTCGTCGGGTTGGCGGCAATAACCGGGGCCAGGCCGCGTCCGCTCATGTTCAGCGTCAGCGTTGGCCGGGCGGCGTCATTGGTGCGCACGATCAAAGTGCCGGTATATTGCTGGCGCAGTTTCGGCGTAAATCGAATCGGCAAAGTCACCGTTTCCAGCGAGTTAATGGACAGCGGGAACTGCGCATTGTTAGCAAAACGGAACGCGCTCGTGTCGGAGAAAACCGGGTTGGACAACACCAGCGCCGCGTCACCCAGATTCTGGACGCTGACTAACCAGGAATCGCTGTTGCGGCCGACGCGCACCGGGCCGAAGTTTCTGACGACCTCGTTGATATTAACGACCGGGGCCGCGCCCATGCCGAACAGGTTGACTGTGACGACCGGCTCGTCAGCGTCGTCGCTGCGCACGGTCAGTACGGCGGTGTAGTTTTGGCGGGCCGTCGGCGTAAACTTGACGGTATACGTGGCTGTCGCGCCGGGATTGATCGGCCCGATTTGACCGGTGACCGTAAAAGCGGCATTGTTGGCTTGCGCGGATTGAATTGTCAATGGCCCACTGCCGGTGTTACGCACCACCAACGGCCAGGTCGGCGCTTCGCCAATCGTCACCGGGCCAAAATCGTAATTAAACACATCCACCAGAATTTCGGGCGATGTGCCGCGTCCGCGCAGCGTCACGGTTTGGTCGGGAATGTTATCGGCATTGGAATGGATCACCAGCGTCGCCGCGGCCTCGCCTTCGTGCACGGCCGTATACGTCAGGCTCAGGTTGGCCGATCCGCCCGGCGCAACATTCAACGGCAGGGTAACGCCGCTCACGGCAAATTGGTCGCTGATCAAATCAATGCTAAAGATATTCAAATTGACATTGCCGTTATTGGTCACGCGCAGCGACCGTGAGGCGCTCTGGCCCAAGTTCATCGAACCGAAGTCGAAGTCACCGGCCGAATATTGGGCAATGGCCGAGGCCTTCGAGCCGGTCAATTGAACACTTACGGTACCTTCGTCCGGATCGTTGGTCGTGATTGTAATTGTCCCGCTAACGGGCGTGACGGTAGCCGGGTAAAACGTCACATAAATCTGCATGTTTTCACCGGCCGGAATAATCTGTGGAAAAACGGTCGGGTGCGTCACCACAAACGCCGAATTATTGCTGACAATGTTGTTGATCGACAGCGGTCCGATGGGCGTCGTGGGCGACGAAACAATATTTTCGATCAGGAAACTCCACTCGGTCGGCCGGGCCACTGCGCCGTAATTGTGCGAGAACGGGAAGACCAGCGGCGCCGGCACGTTCAGTTCCGGGGCGGGCACCACGATGCCGCGACCGGTCAGACTGACGCTGATGGTCGGCGGATCGTTACTGACGATTTGCAGCGTATTGGCATAGCTGGTAATCGCTGTTGGGTTAAATTGCAGGATGATCCCGGTCTGCTGGCCCGGATCGACCGTCAGCGGCAATTGCGCTGGCGCAACCACGGTAAAAGCCGTCACTTGCGGATTGGCAAAGGTCAACGCGTTGATTTGCAACTGCGCCGAGCCCGTGTTGGTGACCAGCAGCGTTCTTTGCGCCGAAGCATTTTGGTAAACGTCGCCAAAAGCTACGCTCGTGGCCGCAACGCTCATGTCCGGCACGGGAATCGGAGTAGCCTGGCCGAGCATGGCGATATTCACCAGCGCGTTTTGCGGATCGTTGGATTGGATGCGGAAGTTGCCGGTAAAATTGCCCGCCGCCGTCGGGGCAAAGCGCACGGTAACGGCCAGGCGCTGACCCGGCGCCAACGAAGAGGTCGAGCCGGTCGGCCGCACAATTTGGAACATGGAACCGGTACTGCTGACGGTGACGCTTAAATTGGTATTTGCGCCGGCATGATTCCAAATCTCAAAAGACCAATCGCGAGTTTGACCAACCTGAATCGTGCCAAAATCATGCGGCTGACCGCTCTGCTGCAAGACGGGCACAGCGGCATAGCCAAAGCCGCGCAGCGTAATCACGGTCACGCCGGCGTTGTCCGGGTCATTAGAGACAAGCTCCAGATGACCTTCGTGTGTGCCATAAACGGTCGGCGTAAAAGTAACGGTCAAGACGGTATCGACCAGCGAAGCCAGTATTTTGGGGAAACGTGGCAGCGGGCTCAGTACAAACGGCGCTAAATCCGAAGTGGCGCTTGCGATACGCAGCAGTGTGCCGCCCTCGTTGCGCACCCGAATCGTTAAAGTTTTGCTTTGGTTCAGGTTGACCACACCAAAATCCACTACCGTCGGCGCGCTTAAAATAGGCTCGGTCGGCAAAACGCCCGTGCCGGTTACCCGTACCCGCAGATTCAGGTTATCGGGATCATTCGTGGTGATACTGATGAGAGCGTCATCAAAGCCCAGCGCCTGCGGCAAAAACGTCACCGGCTGAATGCGGCGCTCGCCCGGATTGAGCGTAAACGCGCTATTGGCGACCGTAAAATCGGCGTCATCGGAGACGATGCCGGCAATATTTAACGGCAGCGCGCCGTCATTAATAATCTGCATTTCCCAAACCTTAGCCACGCCGATCATCGTCCCGCCAAAATCATAGCTGCCCGGATTGACCAGAATGCGCGGCTGGAACGGGTCCGTCGTCGCATCCACCACATTGGACAGGCCGGACCAGTTGGCCTCATCCCGCGTCCGCAAAGCAAAATAATAATGGGTGCTTGGATTCAGGCCAAAGACGGTAAAAGTCTGCAGCGACCCGGCGACTTCCGGCAACGGCTCGCCCGAAGCATTGGTGGCCTGGCTGAAATTGGCCGCCGTAATCGTCCCGGTCGAATAGCGCAAATCATACAAAGAAGCCTGGCCTATCGCAGCGTCATCGCCCGGCGAGAGCCACTGCAAGGTTACGGAATTAAACGTCACATCAATAATCGTCAGACCGGCCACGGCATCGGGCGGAAAAATGTCGCCGGTCGCTTCGGTAAAGGCGCTGACGACGTTGGACATGGCCGAGACATTGCCGCGGTCATCAATGGCTTTGACGGCAAAGAAGTAGAGCGTGTTTTGGGTCAGACCGGTGACTTCGTGGAACTCGCCCAAACCTGCGCCCGTCGGCGCCGGCAAGTTGAAGCGCGTGGCGGATCCAAAGTTTTCGGCACTAATCGGCACGGTCGAGTAGCGCAAATCATACTGCGCGGCCCGGCCAAAAATGCTGTCGTCGCCCGGCGCAGCCCAGGCCAATTCCACTGAGAAAGCATGCGCCCCGACGACCCGCAGCGTATGAATCCGGCTGGGCGGAACATTGTCGGCATATTGAAAAATACCCATGCTGGTGCCGTCCTTACCGGTGCCGCGACAGGGTGAACCGGGCAGCAAATGCCAATCGTTGCGGGCAAAATCAACAAACAACGGATCGGTGGAAATGCTGGTGCCGCCACCGGTCGGATCTGGCAAGCCGTGATAATCGCCGGCATTGTTGTGATAGGCGTCGTTATGGGTTACGCGCGGGGTCAAGCCGGAAATATGGTTGATGCCATAGCCGGAATTATTGGCCAGGATGTTGCTGTGAAGCGTCGGGTTGACGATCTGGGAATAAATACCGCTGCCGTAGACCCGCACGATATTGCAGTGATCCACCGTAATTTTGGGCGATTGAATGAAAATCCCGGCAAACGGATAAGTGTCGCCGGCGTACTGAACCAGAGCATAGGCAATTCGCGATGTATCCGCCGAATCTTCAAACTGAATGCCGCTCCAGGTGCCGATATTACCCTCAATACCGGTAAAAGTAATGAAGCCGGTATCCGTCGGCTGCCCGACCGCCCAAATTGACCCGTCGCGCGAGGCTTTGAGCGCGGCGCCCTGGTTGAATTTGGCCATCACACCCGGCTGAATGGTCAAACGCGCTTGAGTGTCGATTTCGCCAAAAATATGATACTGACCGAGATTGTTGGGCGGAATTGGCCAGGTCGTGGCGCGGGTGATAGTCGTCGCTAAAAATTTGATCCCCTTCTCCCCTATCCATTGGGTGTAATCGTTCGAGCCAATCGTGGACATGGCTCCAACCTGAAAGGGATAATCGCCTGCGCCGATAAAAATATTGCCCGTCAGGCTTGGATTGCTCGTCCCGGAAGTGGCATAAATCGCGTAAGGCACACTGCTGCGAATCGTATTGTTGCTCAAAATCAAAGATGCGTCTTCTAAGTAAATCGGATACGTAGCGTCATCACCATTGATCTGACAGTTGTTCATAAAGACTTTGTTTGTGCCAAAAGCCCGCACCGCGGTATACGCAATGTTGGTCACCGGCGTCCTGGCGTCATCGAGGGTCAAATAATCCACAAAGGAGCTGTCGGTATATTCGGTAAAATACAGGCCGCGCCAGCTTTCGGTCAAGTCCGTGTCTTTAGCCCAGAAATGAACCGGTAAGGCCGCCGTGCCGTTGACATCCAGCCGGCCGGCCGTCATCGTGGTGCGGTCACCCGTAAACAGGCCCATGTCGTCGGCCCAAATCGCATTGACGCCGGCGTCAATGCCAAAGGTCGCGCCGTCGCCGACGAACAGGCTGCCCGTCACATAATACGGGAACTGCGTCACGCGCGGCCAGGTCACGTTATCAACAATCGTCGTGCCCAGCACTTGAATGTATTGACCGCTTGTCCAACCGGTAAAAGTATTGTTGATGAGATGGGTCATTGCGCCCATTATCAGCGGTGTCACGCCCGTACCTCTAAAAGCCGTGTTGCGAATCGTCGGCGCACCCGTACTTTCCAGCGCCCGAATCGGCCCGGTAACCTCACCGTTTTCGATCCGCAACGACGTGGCGTTCAGCAAAATTGCATTCACACCGGTCGGCGCGACTACGTCCACATTATCAAAATGGACGACTTCGGTTTCATCCACAAAAACCGAATAGCTGTTCTCGGCATCGTAAAAGCCGAAAGCCTGCTCCACGCGGACATTTTTCAGCCACGACGAATCCGCCACTTCGGACGTAAAATGGACGCCGGCCCAGGTCAGGTTGGGATTGCCGGGATCACAGGCCAACAGCACTTCCCCGGCGGTTGTGGCCAGGCCGTTGACTTGCAGCCGGCCTTCCTCGTCAAAGTCCGGATCGCCCACTTGCAGTGTGCTGCCGGTGACGAAATGCACCTTGACACTGTCGTCAATCGTCAGATTGGCGTCGTTGACAACAAAGATATCACCTTTGATTTTGTAGGGCAGCGGCGCAGAGTTGAACCAGGGATTTGTCCAGCGCGAGTTTTGGGTGATTTCGGTTGACCACAGACAGATACCGGCCGCGCCGCTCCACCCGGCAAAGCTATTGTTAAACAGATTGCCCATCGCACCCATCGAAATCGGGTAGAGACCGCTGCCGCTAAAAGCATTGTTGCGGATGGTCGGAATCGTGGTGCTTTCGGTCACGTAAATCGAGCCGACGGTGTTACGCTCAATCACCAGCGAAGCGTCGTCCAGCAGGATGGCGTGGATGCCTGTGCCGCCGGTAATCGTGTTGTCGGTGATCGTCACATTCTGCGTGTTGTTGACACTGATCGTGGTGTGCAGGCTACCGGGATAAGTCTGGTCGGCCTCGGAAATCTGGCAGAAGACCAGCCGCGACGCCAGTGTAAACGGCGTGAAAACAATGCCGTCCCAACGCACGGACGAGTTCAACAAATCGCCGCGCAGCACAATCCGCTGGCCGCTGGTGCCAACTGCGCTTAAACCGCCAACGCTGCTTGTGCTAACTTTGCCGACTGTTAGCTGGGCATCATCGGCAAAACGCGCAACGGCTCCGGCACTGATCGTCAATGTCGCATTATTGTAGATATTGATGTCACCCTGTACATAATAGGGAAGGCTGACGGTATTCGGCCAGGTGGTGTTTCGCGTAATGTCCGTTGCCCAAAGGCGAATGGCAATACCGCCGCTCCAGCTTGTGATCGTATTGGTATTCACATTAGGACTGCCACTGTTCGTCATCACGGACATAGCGCCGACCGTAATCGGATATTGGCCCGAACCGCCGCTAAAGGTGTTGCCCGTAATCGTCGGATTGGAACGCCCGTCGCTGCTGCAAATCGCTGCCCGCAAGGTGTTGCTCGTAATGGTCGGCGAGGCATTTTCCAGATAGATGGCGCAGCCGCCGGTGATATTCTCGAAGGTGCAGTTCTGAATCGTCAGATTGTCGCCGCCCAACAGTTGAATGGCCGCGGTGTTGAGATTGCGGAACTGCACAAAATTAAAGTTGGATGTTGCCGGGAAGCCGTTGAAAACAATGCCTTGCCAAACCCCGCCCGATTCCATCACAATCGGCGATGGTGCAGTGCCGGTGGCCCGTATCGCCGCGTTCGATTGGACGATGATTTTGCGATTGTTGCCAAAACGCACTTGCACACCGGCATTGATGGTCAGCGTCGTGCCCGAACAAATTACGATATTTTCGACGACGATATACGGGCTGCCCGACGTTGTCCAGGTCGTGTTGCTGCAAATATCTGTTCCGACGATGGTGCCGCGGAAAACCGCATCCGTAACGGCAGTGGCGATGTTGGAAATCGGCGACCAATTAAATAATTCGTCGCCGGTCTTAACGGCAAAATAATAAACCGTATTGGCTGTCAGACCGTCGACTGTAAAAGCTTCTATACTACCGGTCGTGTCCGGAGCCGGTTCGTTAATGGCCGGCGTAGCCGAAGCAAAATTGTCGGCTGTAATCGGGAAAGTGGCATAGCGCACATCATAATAACTGGCCACACCGGTCTGGTTGTCGTCGCCCGGCGCAGGCCAACTCAGTGTAACAAACGTATTATTGGCCGCGATAACTTGCAGGTCGGTAATGGCGCCCGGCGGGGTATCGTCCCCCGCGCGAATCGGGCCAAAGGCCTGAAGTTCATACCAGGCAACCGTAGAAATCGATAGCACGGTTTCTACCCGGATTTTGGTGACACCGGCGATGGGCGTTTCAAACTTGTGCGTCAGCCACAACCCGTCGCTCGTGAAGCCGGAAAACACATGAGCCAGCGTGTCCGATTCGTCAAAGCGGATAAAATGCACCTCATGAATTGTCTGCCCGGATAAACTGATGGCGGCTTTAAAAGCGAGGGAATCAACGGTAGCCAGACCCTGCAAATCTACTTCGATCCATTGCGGGAAAAAGGCCGCAGCGTCCCATTGCGAAAAGCCGTCGCCGTCGGTCGCCCGGAAAGCCTGATTGCTGTTAGACGAGGCGATGGTCGGTTTATTCAGACATAGATTATCACGCAAAAATTCGCGGTCGGTTTTGCCTTGCACAATGTTGGAAATCAGTGACGAGTTACCGGCGGCATCGCGTGAACGCAGCGCCAGCCAATAGTTGGCATTGGGCCGCAAGCCGCTGACCTCAAAGGTTTGCAACTGGCCGGGTGCGAGTGGGGTCAGCGGGCCGGAAACGCGCGTTCCGGTTTGATAATTGCCGGAGGTCAAGGCAAAATCGGCGTAATAAATATCATAAGCCGCCACAGCCGCCGTCGCGCCGAAAATCGTGGTATCGCGCGGGGCTGTCCATTTGAGCGTCAGGGAAAAGGCGCTGGTATCGGCCATGGCCAGATCGGTCACAGCGTTTGGCTTGGTCGTATCCGGCGGCAGATTGGTCAATGCAATCGCCACATTGGAAATCGGCGACCACAAACCGGCGTCATCCAGAGACTTAATCGCAAAATAATAGGTCGTATTGGACACCAAACCGCTCACTAAGTGCGACTGCTCGATGCCCGCCCAATCCGGGGCCGGTTCACCGCTGACCGCCGTCGCGCTGTTGAAGTTGCCTTCGCTCAAGGCCGAAGTCGAATAGCGCAGATCATATTGACTGGCTTTGCCGTAGCGGTCATTATCGCCCGGAGATGTCCAATCCAATCGCACCTGGGTATTGCTCAGCGGCACGGCCGCCAAATCGGTTATTTTCGATGGCGCGCGGTTATCGCCGCTGACGGTGGTGATCGTAAATTTGCGGCGAATCCACAAGTCAAAATGCTCGAACGGAATGCCCCAAATCCAGTCGGCGGATTGATCCAGCCAGCCGCCCACCGGCGGATAGCTTTCACCATAATCGGCCATTTTGGTTTCGATCAGCCAGGAAGCGTCGTTATAGTCGCGTCGCTGCCAATTATCGCCGGGAAAAGTAAAGCTATATTTCCAGTTGCCGTCGTCGGTGGAGTTAAATACAACCTCGCCGGTGTTGGTATCGAATAAGCTGGTCAAATGCGCCCCGCTGGGGCCGCCCAAATCCGACACGCGCATACACAGCACATAGCTTGAATCCGGAATCAGCGAAAGCGTCATGGCCGTGCGTTCCGCCTGTGAAGAATTGGTCCACAGATGCACCCCGCTAAAACCCGGCCCGCTTAAATAGACACTTTCGATATCGTCAGCAGTGGATTCCAAAACCATGCCGCGCGTGTTTTGCGTATAAGCGGTGGCCATCCCGGCGGCGCAAAAGGTCGAAATCTGGCCCAGATCATCGCGGGCTTTGACCGCAAAGTAATAATTGACGCTATCCTGTAAACCGGTCACGGTGGCGAACAACCACGTTCCGGCCGGTTGGGCCGTTGGCGAAGGCGTCCATTGCGTCGCGGCGTTAAAATTGCCCTCGGTGATCGGGCTCAAACTATAGCGAATATCGTAGCTCGTGGCCGATCCGGTCAACGAGTCATCGCCCACGGCCTGCCAGGCCAGCTTGACGCTGCTCAGCGTCACTTCAAAGATGACTAAGTTGCAGATCGGGGCGGGGCGTTTTGTATCCGGCGGTTCGGTCGTTGTGCCCTGGGCCGTGTTGGAGCGCGGCGACCAATTGGGCACCTCGTCCGCCGTCTTGATCGCAAAATAATACGTCGTTAAGGGTGACAAACCGCTGACGGTAAAAGTTTGCGTGTTCAACGGCCCGATGGGTACAGGCTGTGGGCCGGCCGGCGTCGCTTTGTTAAACAGAGAATCGTGCGTGATCGGCGTCAGCGAATAGCGCAAATCATAGGCGATCGCTTGGCCGCTGTTGCCGTCGTCGCCGGGCGCGGTCCACTGCAGCGTGGCCGTGTTATGCGTTGTGCCGGTCACCGCCAGATTGGTTACGGCCGCCGGCGGGATAAAGTCGCTGAAGGGGCACGGACTGGCCGGAATTACATTGGACATGCCGGAAATGTTGGGCACTTCGTCATGGGCGCGGATGGCGAAATAGTAAGTCTGGCAGGCGGTCAAGCCGCGCAAAGTGTCCAGCTCGGACGTGCCGCTGGTTTTGGGCGCGGGAATGATGTAGCGGGAAGACGTGTAAAAGTTGTTGATCGTGATCGGCACGGTATTGTAGCGCAAATCGTATTCGGTCGCCCGGCCAAAAGTCGTATCGTCGCCGGTCGCCGTCCAAGTCAGGATGATTTTGGTGGAATCTGCCGTGCTGACGGCCAGATTGGTGATCGCCCGCGGCGCAATCGTATCACCGATCTCGTAGATAAAACCGAACACCTGAATCTCGAACCAGGACGGGAACACCGGCGAAGCCGTCGTCTGCACGGTCATGCGGGTGACGTCGGTGTAGAACGGCGAAAACTTGTGGGTCAGCCACTGGCCTTGCGACGTAATATTCTGGCTAAAAGTATGTGTCAGAGTTGACGCGCCGGAACTGTTGATAAAACGAATATTGTGCGTGGACGTGCCGGGCGTATCCTGATTACTGCGCAGCGCAATCGAATCGACATGGGCCTTGCCTTGAAAACTGATGGTCAGCTCTTGCGGCAGTGTGCCTACGCCGGCGTTCCAATCGGTGTTGTCGAAGCCGTCCACCGCGTTCTCGGCCAGATTCAACTGGGCCGAAGCCTGGGTCGGCTTGCGCAGGGCGATGTTGGTGACGGTCAGCGTCGCCTGCGTCACCACATTGGACAAGAGGGAGAGATTGCCTACTTCGTCTGCGGCTTTGATGGCAAAATAATAGGTCGTGTTCCGCGATAGCCCGCTCACCGACGCCGTATCGGCCTGACCGGCTGCGCGTGGTGTACCGGTCGTAATCAACGTAGCGCTGCCAAAGTTACCGTTGTTAATCGGCGACGTGCTGTAGCGGAGTTGATAAGATGTCGCCTGACCGGTCAGACTGTCGTCGCCGACGGCCGTCCAGGCCAATTTGATGGAATTGAACAGCGTCGAAATCACTTGCAAATTGGTAATTCTGGCCGGAGCAAGCGTGTCGGTTGGGGCGGCCAACGTGGTAAAACTCCAAATCGGGCCAAGCCGGGTATTGCCGAAATTATCGCCGGTCAAAATACGCCAAAAATAGTTCGTGCCGTAATTCAACGTGCCCGGCGCATAAGTCGTCCCGGTCTGATTTGTGCTGACAACCGTCGTGGGCGTGCCGCTTGTGCCAAAATAGACGGTATAAGTGACTGCTTCGCCCAAATCCGGGTCGCCGCCGGTCCAGCTTAACGTCGGCGTACGGCTGACCCCGGTTGCGCCATTGGTAATGCCCGGGTTCGAGGGCAGATTGGGCACGACCGAGCCAATCGTCACTGTGCCGCTGACCGTCTGGCTGGGCACAACAGCGTTGGCTGCCGTGTCCCGCGCCGTGATATAGTAGGTATACGTCCCTTTATCGGCGATGTGATTATTGTTATTATCATAAGTGGCGTGACCGAAGAAATTCGTATTGTTGATCGCGCCGTCCCATTCCGTAATCTGCGCACCGGTTAATTTGACTAAAGCATGTGGCGCATGAAAACCAACGCCGTCCCAGCCAAAAGCCGACCACAGCGTATCGCCAATGCTGGACACAACCACCATCGTCACCGCCGCATTTTTGTTGAGTGTATAGCTGACCAGCGTACTATCATTATTGCCCGTGCTGTCCGGCGAAAACGTGCCCGGCGTCGCGTTCAAACCGGTGACTTGAATCGGCAGGGCGCCCGGCGTAAAAATATAAGTCAGCGTCAACGTGGGATTGCCGGTGAAAATGGCATACGACTGCACGGCCATGTTGATCGTCGCCCGCGTCGAACCGTCCGACAAAAACAGCCGCGCTTGAGGCGGGAAATAACCCAGATTCCAGCGAATGCTGTCCCGATCTGCGCCCCCGCTGTTCTGCAGCTTCAGCGTCCAGCGCACCGTATCTTTGGCGGCATCGCGGATATCCCGGCTCAGTTGATTGGGCAGCCCGCCGATTTGGAACGACGCATAAAACTCGCTCGGACTGGCCGGCGGCGCGGCAATATCCAAAGCTTCAAACGCATCTTCGCCGTTCAGATCAATCCCGAAACTCAAATCAATGCGCGTGTTTTTGGTTTTATTCCAGACTTCCAAAAATGGGAATGTCCAATTGGCCGGGGCGGTCGTATTCACCTCAAAACTGCGCGTGGCCGACCAGACGGAATAGCGCGTGGCATCCTTAGCCCGCACCCGCCAATAATACACATCGCTGCTCAACGCGCTCAAACTGCGCTGCGACAAGGTCAGCGAGGAATCAACCAAGATTGGCGCGGCAAAGGTCGAAGTTGTATCCACTTGCAGAATGTAATGCGTCGCTCCGCCCACATCGCTCCAATCCAACGACGGCGTGCTGTTGAAAGCGTAACCGTTGGCCGGCGAGACGAGCGACGGCGGCAGCAGCGTATCGCGCAGGGCAATGGTAATATCCACATCGCCGCTAAAGACGGCCATGCTCTGTGTCCGCATATTGATCGAATCGGCCATGAACAGCGCCCCACTGACGCCGGATAGACTGGCTGTGCTCCATTGCAGCGTGTCGGCTGTTCCGCCGGTGTTGGCAATGCGTAGCAGCCAGGTGTGGTTGTTCTGGGCGCTGTTGCGTAAGTCCGTGCTCAAATTCGTAAATATGCCGGTGACGGAAAAATAGACATTGCGGCCAAACGACGGCGGCGGAAAGGGCGCATCCAGCCCGTTATCAAATTCGTCCGTAGCGCCGACAGCCGCGCCAAACGTGCGCGTGGCGGTGAAGCTGCCGCTTTTGACGGTGATTGGCAGTTGCCATAAAATTGAGGCGCTGGTATTCACCGTCCCGCTGATTGTAAAATTGTAAGGATTCTCGTCGCTGTCGTTGTTGGCAAAAGACAGTGCGCCGCTGTAGCCACCCTGCTCCGTCGCGCTCAACCGAATTGTAAAGGTTGTGGAATCGCCGGGCGCAACGGCCAATTTGCCAAAAGAGCCTGGCACACTAAAACCGGTTGGAACCGTAATTGCCGAAGTCATCTTTAAACTATCGCTACCGGTGTTGTAGACCTTGAAAATTTTGTCAACCGGCGTTCCGATAATGGTTGTGCCAAAGCTAAACGTGCCGTCATCGGCAATCGTCGCGCCGTTTTGCTTAATGGTGATCTCCGGCGCAGCCGGAAGATTAACCGTTCCGCTAATCGTAAAGTTATAGGGATTCTCATCGCTGTCGTTATTGGCAAATGAAAGACTGCCGCTGGATACGCCCGCCGCAGTCGCTAATAACCGAATAATAAAAGTCGTGGAATCTCCCGGGGCAACGGTCGCGCTGCCAAAATTCTGTTGGATACCAAAGCCGGTTGGAGCGGCCAAGCCGGATAAGGTTAAATTAGCCGTGCCGGTGTTATAGACTTTAAAGGTCTTGTCAATCGTCGCGCCAACGGTCGTTGTGCCAAAACCAAGATTTCCGCTATCATCGGCAATGGTTAGGCCGTTCTGCTTGATATTGACCTCTGGGGCCGGAGCGACGATAATTCCTGTGCAAGTAACAGCTCCAGCTAAATCTACAAAATTTGCTGTTTTTATTGTGTCCAAACCTGTAGCTGCCGGAGCAACATTAAACTTCACGTAAGCAATCGGGCCGCTTAGACTATTTGTAATTGGGCCGCCTGAAAAAAGCCATGCCAGACGAATCGTATTCGAATTAACCAGATTGGCTCCAAAAAAAGTGGGTGCTCCGGTAATAGCCGGATTACTATCAGCGTCCACATAAGTAAGCATGCTATTTGGAAAGATGATATCAAACCCAAATGCTTCCAAGCCAGACGGATTATCTATGGCGATGGCAACGGAGATTTGTTGGCCCGGGATCACAGTGGAATTGGCGGGTGGGCAAACTGTATACGCCATAGCCGACCCAGCCAACATCACCCATATAGCCAGAGCAAACACTAGTTTTTTTGTATTGCGAATCATAATACATCCCCTTTTTTATTGGTACACTTTCAGCCCAGACGCAAAAAGTCAAGAAGGGATACCGCCATTTTAAACGGCGATATCCCCTTCTCGTGATTACTTCATCAACATCATTTTTTTTGTTATCGACGGATAATTCTCTCGTTGCAACTCATACATATATAAACCGGATGCTACCGACCGATCATCTTTTTTCCCTTCCCAGTAAACGACAAAATGTCCATTTCCAGCCACTTCATCAAATAAAACATCAACCAGGCGACCGGAAAGATCATAAACCCCGACTCGCGTAGGCAATTGCCGGTTATCATTAATCGAAAACTGAATGGCGGTTCTCGGATTAAATGGGTTGGGGATATTTTGATTCAACGAAATTTGCTGCAACAAAATCAACGGATTTGAATCGTTAGCTTGAACCTCCGCCCCATCCAAATCATCAAGCAAATGGTTCAGCTTGATGTCAAATTGCGATAATGCCGCCGGGTTGACAATATCAAAATGCAAATAGAGCATTGTTGAAGGGCGAGTGGTTAATATTTCGGCATCTCCCGCAAATCCGCCCACACGAGCATTACCGGGTCGAAATTCATACCCGCTCAATTCGGTCAATACCTGACTGACTTCGCTGCGCTCGATGTTGCTAAATCTGACGACATCGGCCGGATACGTGAAATCAAACCCAAAGGCGCGCAGACGAGACGGGTCGCTAACCTGAATTGGCACAACAACACGAGTGCCTTGTATCTCACCCGCGCCATACTGCACCACCAAACGCTCAGTCGAAGAAACAGCGGCTTGCCCGCTGCTGCAACTACCGGTACCCAGATAGGTTTTAAAGATGCCTAAAGCGTCAGCGGGTGTGACATTGCCATCCTTATTGCAATCAGCGCAATCCTGCTTGGTGCAGCTTGCCTGGGGATTTCCCAGATACATCTTGAAAGCGCATAAGGCGTCGGCGGGCGTAACTTGGCTGTCATTATTCACATCTCCGTTAAGCGCACAACCCTGCGCCATGAATGTTCCGGATTGCGCGGTATAAGTCGAAACGCCATCTACCAGGTTGGATAAGGTCAGTGTGCAAGTATAACCTACCGGACATGAGGCGCTCACGTTGAAAGTCACCTTGGCGATCGAACCGTTGGAGTTGGCCGGAATGGGCGTCGTGCCAAAACCGCCGATACCTACATAGCCGCTGCCCGCATTACCATCCACATTTTGAAAACTTTGCGTCAAATCGCCTTTTTGGACACTGGCATAGGTCAGGTAGTTATTGCAATTATTGAAGTTAAGACGAAAACCAAAAGCCTCTAAAGGGCTGGAGTTGTTGGCGATGTTTATCTTAAAAGTGACCTGGCCGCCGGGTATTGCATTTTCAGAAGAAACGACTAATGTATTTGTGGTGGGTGACGCTGGAATAGAAACAGCCGTGCCAATATAGCCATCCGTTGAAGCGACAGTGGACCCGCTGCGAAAGCCCGCAACCTGCTGCCCAACAATGCCATAGTTTCGATATCCAGTTGAAGATTGTGCTCCGCCGCCATTTGAATTTGTCAATACGGCAGCATTTCGATTCTGAGCCAATGACGCTCCCGCCCAGTTCAACAGCGCCATAAGCGCTAAACATACCATTCTTTTAATGCTTAACATATTTCAGCCCCTTTGTGTAAGATCAAGCTTCAAGCTCGTAGTGATCGGCTTTAGCCGTCAAACAATAGCTCGTAGTGATCGGCTTTAGCCGTCAAACAGGCTCAAGATAACGGCTAAAGCCGATTACTACAAACACCTTAGTCGTAACTCGAATGCGTAAACGTCGTCGCGCCCAAAAACTGCACATTATCCGCTTTGATGATCTGGCAATAGTCAATATTGGCCGCGCCATTGACGGTGAAATTCCCCCAGACCGTGCCGCCGCGAGTGAAGACAACCGGAGCGCCGCTACTGCCTTGCACATTTAGGGTGCCTTCGATGGTAAAGCTATGCGCCCCGTTGAAAGAGACCGTCGTGCCTGCCAAAATCGTCAGTGTTTGTCCCGCCGGGACGGTGATGTTGCCGGTCACGGTAACAATGCAATTGCCGCCCCATGTGCCGGAGACGTTACCTGAGACAGAGGGACAACTACCACCACACGATTGCGCAGAATAGACTCCGTTTGTGCTAACAGTGCCCACAGCACAAAAAACGGGGTTACGATAGTCTCCGAATCGGCCAGCTCTGACCTCAAAATGAAGATGTCGCCCGCAACCTCCTGCACTTGAGCAGGTATAACCAATGTCTCCTTCCTCCCCAATTACTGTCCCCGCTGTTACAAATTGATTTATACTCACCCTATTCCGTACACTAAATTGCGTAACATGAAAATATTTAGTCCACTCTCCATTGGTGGAATGTTCCATCACTATTGTATTGTTGTAAGCCCCGTATGAGTCACTACAACCACAAACATTATTTCCATCTTCATAGGCTCTAATCCATCCATCAGCTGGAGCAACAATCAACTTGTTAGAAGATCCAACCATGTCTGTAGCAGGTGTTCCTGTGCAACTTCCTGTATCAGAATTATGAGCATGCTTAGCCACGTTTCGCGTAATTGTAACGCTTGTGTTGTCGAGGTAAGGAAACCTGTATATATTTGCCGATGAAGGAAAATCACAGTGATTCAAAATATTGAAGTGAGTCGTTCGATAATCCAGAAAGCCCTCGATATTTATTGGCTTTATAATTTCAGGAGCATTATCCCAAAGTTCTTTGAATTTATCTGTCCCAGGAAAGACGATTTTCCAATTTACATCTTGCTTTTGTGCGAGTATATAATAGAGGTCATCAGACTTCCTAAAGTAAATTGAAATTACAGCTATATCATTTTGCTTCATTATCTTGGCAACTTGCCAATTCTTTGAAACAAAAAATTTTAAATCTGAAGCTTTGATTGAGGCATCAATGACGCTCATATTCAAAGCTGAATCAGGTAGCACACTATGTTCCTCAATTTGTGCATATGTAACTCTAATTGTAATGACTAACAGTAGAGTTGTTATAAGGATACTTCTTATCATTTTTGTTCCCTTCGATTTTAGATTTTTAGATTTCTAACTTCGTCACTACAAACACTACAAACCTTCATCCCAACCTTCGCCATAGCTTTTCAACGGGTACTGCTTCCACAAATCGCGCAGCCACTCGCGTCCATAGTGTTCAAGATACCAGTGAACGCTGCTGTCTTCCCAATCGTATGGCGAAACGCTATGTTTGTGCCGCACCGGGTTGTAGTGAATGTAATTCAACGTCGTATAATAATGCCGCTCGGAACGAATCGCTCGATCCGAAAATTTATACCAAACCGTGCGACCTTTTTGATTGTCCTCGCCATTCCACTTGAAGGATAAACCACCGTGCGTTTTGCCAAAAATATCGCTCAGGGTCTTGAAATCATCAACCTTTGCCAGAAGGTGATAATGATTTTGCAACACAACCCAGGCGCGAATTTCGTGACCGCATTCCTGAAATTTTTCAAACAGCTTTTCCAACAATTCACGGCGGCGTTCCGGCTTTTCCAAATGGGGCTTGTGCTCATAACAAGCGGCGGTGAGGAAATAATAGGCATGATCGTTCACCGGATGCGGCGGCGAATGAAGCGGAAAGCCTTTCGCCTTACGCTCCTCGACAATTGCCTTTTGCTCCTCCGGCGTCATCGTGCGATATTCATACATGTTATGCGTCTCAACAAGCTTGTAGTGACCGGCTTTAGCCGTCTCTTCTCAAGCAAAAGCACGACTAAAGTCGTTACTACGAGCCTTTCATGCTTGTTCGTAGTGACCGGCTTTAGCCGTCTCTTCAAAAGACACGACTAAAGTCGTTACTACGAGCCTTTTTATTGCAGCGTCACCAATACCATAATCTGCCCCTTATCGCCGTCAAAGGGTTCTAAGGCTTTGCCCAGGATAGCCCCGACCGCTTTGAGGTAATTGTCGTCGGATACGCGCATGGCGTGGCCGGGCGTGGGCGAGGTGGTGAGCAGATCGCCGATGCGGATGGGACCGTTTTCCGTGGTGACTTTGCATTGGACGCGGCCCACCAGGGCGACCGGTTTGTCCGAGGTACCGTCGGTGCGGGAGCCGGCGATGTAACCGGCCTGCTCCTGACTGGAAATGATGCCGGCCACGCTGCGGTCATAAGATTTATCCGACTTTTTGATGTGCAATGGATTGGCCGGGTCAATGATGACCACATCGCCCATTTCGATGTGCTCCTTGCCGGTCAGATCAAAGGGCTCGGCCACGTCATTACCCGCGGCTGTAATGCCTCCCAATATCCATAAATCACCTGATTGCAATTTTAGCTTAAATAAATCTACATCACCGGCTCCACCAATGTCACTACTTCTAATGCGAAACTCAGAGGCTACTAATGGATTATCATAATCAACAACAAAGTCTAACACGCCGACATGCGCTTTTTTATTGAAATGTATTCTCATGCCCGTCTCGCCAAGCAAGGTATTCCCACTTAAAAACACACTGGGGGATCCTGATAAGGTGTCGTTAGCTGCTACGCTTGTGCATCCAATTCCAATGGTGCCGTAAGGTTGGATAACAAAATTAGGAGATTGACCATTACCCTGACCAATATAGAATAAATTCGATTGATCTCGCCCAATACCCCATTTTAACAACCCTTGCTGATAAAAATTAACTGACCCAAATGATGCTGGGCCTGAATCAATTGTCAGGCCTGCATGACTTGTGGTTTTAATGGAAACATTGCCTCTAACATCCAGCATCGCTAAGGGTGTATTTGTGCCAATCCCCACATTGCCGCTTGCTCGGTACACATTCCCGCCGCTTTCCATCCAGGCACTGCCACCACCAGAACCACCGGGCGCATAATGGGCATAAGCGACCGGCACAATCCGCTGCTTGGGCGTCAACTCTTGAAAGCCGCTGCCGCTGTTAAACCAGACCCGCACATACAGGTCGGTATTGCCGCTAAACAGACCGACCGGCAAAGCGGTCATACCGGTATCGCCCAAAAAGACCGAATACAACCCGTTGGCGTCTACCGCCACGCCAACGCCGGCAGTCGGCTCACCCGTGCCGTTTAATTGCGAACCGTTGTTTGTCCAGGCCGCCACGTTGTTGACATCACACAGGGCAAACTTAAATGGATAAGTTGCCGCCGCAAAAGGCTGCCCCGCGCTATTTGTCACCCGTCCCTGAAAGCTAAGCAAATTGGGCAGGGCAAAGACCGCAGAGCACCCTAGTAAAACGATCAAACCGGTAAATAATGCTTTCTTAAACATGGAGTCCTCCTTTGAAAAGGATAAAATTATTGATGATGACAAGGTTATTCAATCTATACGTTTTTGCGCTAACAACTTGTGATTTCTACGCGGGTTATTGAATTTCCACTTCCGCCGCCGCAAGCCCCACAATCTCCGCAATCGCGCCGGGATCAAAACCGCGCGCTTGCAATTGGCCAATGGTTTTTTGCAACTGCATCAGGCGCATATTCTTCTCTTCTTGCGCCTCTTGCTTTGCTTCTTGCGCCTCTTGCTTTGCTTCTTGCGCCTTCGCCTCAGCCTCATGGAGTCTTTGTCGCAGTGCCTGTTGATCATAAAGATACATCGTCCGCTTGATCTGCATGTCGTATTCGTCCGGCGTCAAACCGGCGGTGTTGGCCATTTGAAATGCCCGTTCGATGGAAGGTTCAGCCGCCAATGCCTGCGGAATATAGGCCAGGCTGCCGGCGTTTTTGACAAAGAAAATCCATTTATCTACAATCGTGGCTAAATCGGCTTCCCCCTTGTCAAACTTCGGCAATTCAATAAAAATAAGCTCGATGTCGCCATTATACTCAATCAGGGTTTCTTTCTCAAGCAGGCGAAAATAGCTGATCACTTTCTCAAAATCGGGAAACATCTTGAAATCCGTAATGGTCAGGGCAATGACCGGCTCTAGCATGGGATAGGGCAAGCCGGAATCCAACTGAACCGCATAGGCTTTGGCCGCGTTATACAACACCCGCTTTTCAAAGCCCTCCACATTCAAGACCTGCATCTCGATGATCACTTTTTGGCCGCTTGACAAAACGGCTTTTACATCCACATAGGTTTCCTTCATCCCCTTCAGCAATGGAATTTGATATGGGTCCACAATCGCCAGATCGGTGATTGTGCTGCCGTCGTCAAAACGAATCATGGCGTTGAGGAAGCTTAACAAAATGTCCTTCGATTCCTCAGAGCCAAACACCTTTTTAAAGGCAAAATCCGTGCGAACGTCTAAAAATTTCATAATTGCACCTCCTCATAAAACAGCAAATCATATAGCAGCGTTTCGCCTGCTTATTGGCCGAGATGTTTCCACCTCAGCCGCCGCAAGCCCCATAGTCTCCGCCATCGCGCCGGTATCAAAACCGCGCGCTTGCAGGTGGCGGTATGGTTTGTTGAAAGCGCACTATACCGCCAATTCACCAGCGGCATATTGGACATGCGCCAGGCGTGGTTCGGTTGCAAAAGAATCTTCCCCAGCAGCATCCAATTCCGGCTTCAGCAACCGCTCCGGGTTCAGTTTCTGCAATTCGATATAGTACTGCACTAATTTAAGAGGGTCATTGCCACACTGCGCGAATATTTGGCGGCGAACTTCCCAAATTCTTTCCAGAGTTGGATCGGTCATGCGATTTCTCCTAACAGTTCAAGGGGCGTGGTCAAAATCGGCACATAGAGTCCCAACAAGGTGTTGATTTGGCGGATATGAGCAAATTTATTGGCGTTAGCGATATGCTTGCAGTTCCAGGTCAACAAAATATCGCATTTGTGGTAAGAAGCCAACGCCAAATGCAAAGCATCGCCGCCTGCATTCTGTGGCATCACCTTATGCTGTAAATAAGTCTGAACGATAACAGCTACTTCCGGTTCAATCGGCACAAAAGAGATATTGTCCAGAAAAGCAACGCACTTGTCTTTCTTGGAATAATCGCCTGCGCTCAATTCGACTAAAACCGCCTGACTGCTCACGACTTGATACAGGTGGCGATAATCGTCCCACCATTTTCGTGTCCACTCACGGCGGGCAACTGCATTGGAATCGGCGCGGTCTTCATAGTAAAAACTTGGAATTGAGGTTTCGATGTAAACTTTTGGCTTCTGACTCACAAAGCTTTCCCCCGCTTTGGCGTGTGATACAAATAATGATCAATTTCAGCGGCCCAATCGGCCGGCCCTTCCACCGTGCCAATCATGTTTCCCAATAAACTCCACTCATCCTTGGCTGGCGCAGCTTTTTTGGGCTTGCGCGGTTTGGCCGGTTTGGCCTGCCGGAGCAATTGCTGCAAAAAGTCTGTGTCCTCCAATAAAATCTGGCGCAAGCTTTCACGGATCAAGTCCTTAAACTGCGCCGCCGGCATGTTTAGAATCATGGTCTCCATTGTAAATCCTTTCTCAAAAAGCTGTAAAGCTAAATCATCTTTGACACATCAGGCCGCCTTTGCCAACGGTACAAATAAATCAGGCAGCGCCGGCGTAAGCGTTTGGGCGGCATGGGTTTTCAAGCGGGCGAAAACAATGGGCTTGCCTTCGCTGCCATATTTGTCCAGCAAATCCAGGTTGTATTGCCGCAGTTCCGGGTCATCATCGGGCAAAATCACCAGTTCAAAATGATCCGGCAAGGCGTTAAACGTCAACGGTTGATTAAGCAAATACCGCATGACCTCGCCGGTCAGTTGAATGTTGCGCTCGACCACATAGGCCGGAACGGCGGCCGTCATTTTTTTAACCATTCTTCATATCTCCTGCGATAATTTTGCCAATTGCCGGTGCTTTGTGAGTATAGGCACGGATTACTAATCCGTGCTACAACAGACAGCGCTTTCCGCCTCTTGTATAATTCGTATGAAAATTATAGTAGCAAAAATGGAAAAAATCAAGTAATATTATAACATACAGGATTTGTATGAAGTAGAATATGAGGTAAAAAATTTAGATTCAATTATCATTCATGCATAATCTTGTAACTCCATTTTACAAGTAATATGCTGAAAATGCAAGACTTAAATTCATGGGAAAGGTGTCACATTTTGTAATTCTGAATTTACCCAACGAAAGGGGGAACTTCATGCGTAAGTTGTTTTTTGTTCTAATGATGGCCGTTTTTTTACCAGGCCTGGCTATGGCGGCCACGACGGTAAACACCGACATCACCACCAACACGACCTGGACCACGGCGGGCAGTCCGTATAACGTCACTACCCACGTTTACGTGCGCAACGGGGCCACGCTGACCATTGACGCCGGGGTGACGGTGCAGATTTCGCACGGCGTTTATCTGCAGGTGGCCAACGGGTCGGAAGCCGGGGCAATTGTGGCCAACGGCACGAGCGGTTCGCCAATCATCATCACCAGCCCGGACGCCAATTCGCGCTTTGCCGCAGTTTACATAAACCCAAATGCGGCTGCCACGAGCTTTACCTATTGTCAATTCAGCAAAGGCGGCAACAACGGCGGTTTTGTGATGATCTCCGGTGGCATTGCGCCAAGTTTTGCCAATTGCACGTTTAGCGGCGGCACGACTTCCGGGGTGTATATCTCGGATACCGCCGCGCCGATCTTTACCAATTGCACCTTTAGCGGCAATGCCGGCTACGGTCTGAATGCCGCTGAAGCTACGGCCGCGCCATCGGTCAGCAGCTCGACCTTTTCCGACAACGGCAACTTTGCCGCGCGCATCGGGGCCAATTATTTGCCGAATATTTGGAGCGGCAGCGCGCGAGCCGGGAACAACACCTTTACGCCCAATGCCAGCAGCAAGAAAAACGCCATCGAAATCATGGGCGGCAATGTGAGTGTGTCCGCGACCTGGGCCGTCCCGCCAAGCGGTTTTTGTTATTACGTAACCGGCGATGTTTTTATCACCAATATTTCCGGCGGCACACCGACACTGACCTTGATTTCCGGCACGGTCATCAAGTTTGAAACTTACGGTTTATACGTGGCCAGCAACAACGCCGCTTCGTGGGGCAAATTGGTAGCTAACGGCGTGACATTTACGTCTTACCGCGATGATACGGTCGGCGGCGGCGATACCAACAACGACGGCCTGGGCACAAGTCCGGGCGGGGCCAACTGGCGCGGGATTTATTTTTATCCATACGCGCAGAACAGTTCGTCTTTGACCAACTGCACCGTGCGCTACGGCGGCGTCTCTTACGGCACAAACGTGTATGTCAGCGGTCTGTCGCCGACCTTTACCGGCTGCACGTTTTCCAATGCCAACTCACACGGCGTCTTCTTGAACGGCGTCGCTTCGCCCGTGTTTAGCGGCTGCAATTTTAGCAATAACGGCTCGTATGGCTTATATATAGACGACACGGGGGCTACGCCTTCGGTCAGCGGTTCCACGTTTTCCGGCAATGGTAATTTTCCCGTGCGCACCGGGGCCAACAATTTGTTGAATATCTGGAGCGGCGCAACGCGGGCGGGCAACAATACTTTTACTCCGAACGGCAACGGCAAGCAGAACGCTATCGAAATTTTTGGCGGCAATGTCTCCGTGTCCGCGACCTGGGCCATTCCGCCAAGCGGCTTTTGTTATTACGTAACCGGCGATGTTTTTATCACCAATACGGCTGGCGGAACACCGACACTGACTTTGATTTCCGGCACGGTCATCAAGTTTGAAACTTACGGCTTGTATGTGGCCAGCAACAACGCTGCCGCCTGGGGCAAATTGGTGGCTAACGGCGTGACATTTACATCTTACCGCGACGATACGGTCGGCGGCGGCGACACCAACAACGACGGGCTAAGCACGAATCCGGGCGGGGCCAACTGGCGCGGGATTTATTTTTATCCATACGCGCAAAGCAGCTCCTCGTTGACCAATTCCACGGTGCGCTACGGCGGCGTGTCCTACGGCACAAACGTGTATGTTAACAACCTGTCGCCGACATTTACCGGCTGCACTTTTTCCAACGCCAATTCGCACGGCGTCTTCTTGAACGGCGTCGCTTCGCCCGCGTTTAGCGGCTGCAATTTTAGCAATAACGGCTTGTACGGTTTATATATGGACAACACGGATGCCGCGCCGTCGGTCAGCGGTTCCACATTTGCCGGCAACGGTAATTTTCCGGTTCGCACCGGGGCCAACAATCTGTTGAATATCTGGAGCGGCAGCACACGCGCCGGCAATAACACCTTTACACCCAATGGCAACGGCAAGCTCAACGCCATAGAAATTTTCGGCGGCAATGTGAGCGTGTCCGCGACATGGCCGGTCGCGCCGAACGGCTTTTGTTATTATGTGACCGACGATATTTTTATCACCAACACTGCCGGCGGAACACCGACACTGACCTTGATTTCCGGCACGGTGCTCAAGTTTGAAACTTACGGCTTGTATGTGGCCAGCAACAACGCTGCCGCCTGGGGCAAATTGGTGGCTAACGGCGTGACGTTTACATCATACCGCGACGATACGGTCGGCGGCGGCGACACCAACAACGACGGCGCGAGCACGAGTCCGGGCGGGGCCAACTGGCGCGGGATTTACTTCTACCCATACGCGCAAGGCAGTTCCTCGCTGACCAATTGCACCGTGCGCTACGGCGGCGTTTCCTACGGCACAAATGTGTACCTCAGCAGCCTGTCGCCGACCTTTACAAATTGTATGTTTTCCAACGCCAATCAATACGGCGTCCGACTGACCGGCGTGTCCTCGCCGACATTTACCGGTTGCGGCTTTACCAATAACGGTATCAATGGCCTGTACATGGACAACACGGATGCCGCGCCGTCGGTCAGCGGTTCCACGTTTTCCGGCAACGGTAATTTTCCCGTGCGCACCGGGGCCAACAATCTGTTGAATATCTGGAGCGGCGCAACGCGGGCGGGCAATAATACTTTTACCCCCAACGGCAATGGCAAACTCAACGCCATCGAAATTTTTGGCGGGGAAGTCAGAACATCGGCCACCTGGCCCGTTCCGCCAAGCGGTTTTTGTTACTATGTGACCGACGATATTTACATCACCAATATTTCCGGCGGAACACCGACACTGACCTTGATTTCCGGCACGGTGCTCAAGTTTGAAACCTACGGTTTATACGTGGCCAGCAATAGCGCTGCCGCTTGGGGCAAATTGATTGCCAACGGCGTGACGTTTACATCCTACCGCGACGACACGGTCGGCGGCGGCGACACCAACAACGACGGCGCGAGCACAAGTCCGGGCGGGGCCAACTGGCGCGGGATTTACTTTTATCCATACGCGCAAAACAGTTCGTCGCTGACCAATTGCACCGTGCGTTACGGCGGCGTCTCCTACGGCACAAACGTATATGTCAGCAGCCTTTCGCCGACGTTTACGAACTGTACATTTTCCAATTCCAACCAATACGGCGTGCGGCTGGAGGGAACGGCCTCGTCCACCTTTACCGGCTGCAGCTTTATCAATAACGGTTCGTTCGGCAACGGCGCTTCGTATGGCTTGTATACCGGCACTGTCAATGCGGCGCCGACGCTCAGCGGTTGCACCTTTAGCGGCAACGGTTATTTTCCGGTGCGTATCAGCGCTGCCCATTTGCCGAAAGTCTGGAACGGCCCCGGCTCCAACACCTATACGGCCAACGGCAGCGGCAAACTGAACGCCATCGATATCTATGGCGGCACAATTTCATCCAATCTGACCTGGGCCCAGCCGCCAAGCAATTTCTGTTATTGGATTTCCGATGGCATTACCGTTGACGGCGCATCCGTGCCGACTTTTACGATTGCCAACAACTCCGTGCTGAAATTCAACAGCGGCACGGGGCTTTACATTGGAAGCAGCGCGGGCGGCAAATTGATGGCCGACGATGTCACTTTCACCTCGTATCGCGATGACACGGTCGGCGGCGACACCAACAACGACGGCGTGAATCTCCCGGCAGGCGCGGACTGGCAAGCCATCTATTTTTTCCCGAACGCGGCCTCGTCTTCACAAATCGCCAATAGTTCCATCTGCTACGGCGGACAAAGCTGGAACACTAACCTTTATATTTCCGGCATGTCGCCGACGATCACTAACACGACGATTTGCAAGGCCAACAATTATGGCGTCTACACCACCGGCGCGAGCGCCCAACCAAACTTTACCGGCTGCACGCTGAACAATAACGGCCAATACGGTTTGTATGCCCAAACGTCGTCCAAACCGACTTTTACCGATGGCAATATCTTCAGCAACGGGACGTACGGCGTCTATAACGCCACGTCTAATGTGCTAAACTTCACCAACAACTGGTGGGGCGACAGCAGCGGCCCGACCCACGCCACCAACCCAACCGGTACCGGCGACGACGTGACCAATAACGTCGACTTTTCGCCGTGGGATTTGACCTCCAACATCCCGGAAAGCGTGGCCCCGACCAATCTGCTGGCTACCGCCGTGTCCAGTTCACAAATCAACCTGACCTGGACGGATGTATCCTCGTCGGAAAACGGCTTTGTGGTGGAACGCAAGGCTGGCGCTGATACGTTTGCAGTGGTCACGACGCTGGCTGCCAATACGACCAGTTATAGCAGCACCGGCTTGAATGCATTGACCAATTACATCTATCGTGTGCGCGGCTTTGTCACCGGCGGCGCGTCCGGCTATTCCAACGAGGCCTCGGCCACCACGCTGTCGGCCTTCAACTGGTCGGTCAATTTGCTGGTGCAAGGCGACGGACTGGATTTTCCGCTGATTTTCGGCACCAGCCCGACCGCCACCAACGGCTACGAACCCACGCTGGACAGCGACACGCCGCCGCCTGGCACGGGTTATTACGCCTACTTCAGCATTCCGGTGACGCCCTTGTATTTGGATGCAGACATTCGTTCGTCTTCGGCCAACACGCTAACCTGGACGCTGAAGATCGTCAACGCCGCGGGTAAGTCCGACACGCTGACCTGGACGCCGGGCAGCCTGCCCGCCACCGGCAGCATGATGATCAACGGCACGATCAATATGCGGACGCAATCTATGGCCATTTTTACCGGTGATCAAACTATTACGATCACTTACAGCGCGGCCTATACCGTGACGGTCAATCTGCAAACCGGCTGGAATCTGGTCTCCGTAGCCGTTGACCCGGACGAGCCGGCGATTCAGGATGTCTTTCCCGGCAAAACGGTCTACACTTACAATCCATTGACCCGCAATTATTACGTGCCGACCTTTATCGAGCCGGGACGCGGCTATTGGGTGCTAAATCTGAATGAGACCCAAAATGTCAACATCATCGGCGACGCCGTGACAAGCTTCACTGTCAATCTGAACGCGGGCTGGTTCCTGCTCGGCGCGACCAATGCCGCCGTGCCCTTTGCCTCGCTGGTAGACGCGCCGGATAATTCGATCATTGCCGGCAGCTTGTTCGCCTACAACCCAACCACGAATCAATACGAAGCGGCCACCCAGCTTGAACCAAACAAAGGCTACTGGATTGCCTCGCTGAATAATTGCAGTGTGATGGCCACAAACCCGACAACGGTTTTCGCGACATTAGAGATTCCATCTTTTGAAAAGATGGAATCTCTGGCGCAAACGGCCTCGCTGTCCATCTGGACACTGGACTTGAAACTGACGACGGCCAGCGACGAACGCAACCTCACCATCGGCCAGGCGGAAAATGCCACCGACGGCTTTGACGCTCAATTCGACGCGCTGCTGCCGCCGCTTGCGCCGGGCGATCAGGCCGCGCTGAACTTCAGTATTGACCACGCGGGCGAAATATTCAGCCGCTATTTGCGCGATATTCGCTCCGCCTTTGCCGATGACAAAACCTTTGTGTTGACGCTGAACCTGCCCGCCGATGCCCTCCTGACGTGGAACTTGACCGGCGCGCTGCCGTCATCCGCCAAGCTGTATTTAGACGGCCAAGAAATGGCCCTGTCAAACACGGAAGGCATTGCGTTGAAAGCCTCAACTCAGCCCATCATCTTGACCATCACGCTGGATCAAGCTCTGGCGGTTGATCCGAATGCCGACGCGGTAACGGAATTTGCGCTGAGCAATTATCCAAATCCGTCCGAGTCCTTCACCACGATTTACTTTGCTATGCCGTATGACGAAACCGTTTCCTTGATGATCTACAACGCCGGCGGCCAAAAAGTGCGCACGTTGTTAAATCGCCAAACCTATCTCGCCGGTCGGCATACGCTAAACTGGAACGGCTTGAATGATGCAGGACAACCGGTTGGCAGCGGAATCTACTTCTATCGTCTTGAAACAAGTGGTAAGGAACTGACGCGGAAAATGATTTTGACAAGATAAACCGAGTATAAAATTTCGTTTTCGCCGGTGATAAATCCGTGTATATTACAGGTGGACGTTGTCTTGATGACGATGTCCACCTGTTCTATTTTTAGGAGGCAAATCGCTATGACCTACGATTCGCAATTGACAACAACGCATATTACGCCGGAACTGATCGAATATATCGTCCAAAAGATCGTCCGGGCCATTCAGCCCGAGAAAATCATTCTATTTGGTTCTTACGCCCGGGGCGATTATACGCCGGAAAGCGACCTGGACCTGTTCATCATCAAGAATGGCGAGCACGACAGCCGCAAGATGCGCCGCAAAGTGGACGAACTGCTGACCGGACGCAATTTTTCCGCCGACATCTTTGTACGCAAGACCGAGGAGGTTGAATGGAATCTGCGCGCCAAAAACCCATTTTACCTGTATCACATCTTCAAAGATGGGAAGGTGCTCTATGACAAGAACACCTGAAGAAACTGAACTGATCAAAAGCTGGCTGCTCTTTGCCGCTGACAACTTACAGGCGGCTAAATTTTTGCTCAAAGAGGGCAATATGGCGCCATGTCACACCATCTGCTCCAACTGTCAAGGCGCGGCTGAAAAATATCTGAAAGCATACCTGGTTTCGGTGGGCTGGCAATTGGTTAAAACCCATGACCTCAAAAAATTACTGGAATCTTGCAAGGCCTACGACAGCGCGTTCTTGCAACTTTTTCCCGAAGCGGAAATTTTGAATGACTACATCAGCGAAGGTCGGTATCCGGGTGACTTGCCATGGGACTCAATTGGCGAGGCGGAAGCGCAGGAGGCGGTTACGGCAGCCGACAAAATTGCTCAATTTGCGGTAGCTAAAATTCGGCTGTCATAACTTTCATTGGCATGGAGTTCTCATAAAGCTTGTTCCATGAGCCACTTGCGGATTTATATTCAATTAAAACTGTAAACCTGAAAAATGCTCTGTAAAACACAAAGGATATAAATCATGGACACAAAAATCTGGCATCAACAATATGACGCCGGAGTGCGAACAACGCTGGATTATCCAGCGCTACCGGTCGATCATTTCTTGCGCCAAACGGCACAAACTTACAAAGACAAACCGGCGCTTCTTTTTGGCGGGATGCTGCCGTTTTTGGGGGATCAGCATAGCGAAATCACCTATGGTGAGCTGGATAAATTGGTGGATCGTTTTGCTGCCGGTTTACAGCAAATGGGTATCAAAAAGAGTGACCGCGTAGCACTATACATGCCCAATTGCCCGCAATATGTGATTGCCTACTACGGCTGCCTGCGCGCCGGTGCCATCATTGTGCCGTGCAATCCACTCTACGTCGGACGCGAAGTGGAGCATTTGGTGAATGATTCGGGCGCCAAAGTCATGTTTGTGCTTAGCCTGCTTTACAAGCAAGTGCGGGAAGTGCGCGGCAAAACGAAGCTGGAACAGGTCATTGTCGCCAATATCAAAGATTATTTCCCGCTGCTGCTCAAGACCCTGTTTACGCTGTTAAAGGAGCGTAAAGGCGGCTACCGTGTAGACATTACCAATGACGCGCGAACCGATTGGTTCGAAGATTTTCTGGCCAACGCCCCGGCCAAACCGCAGCCGGTTGACATCAAGCCGGAAGATTCGGCTATTTTGATGTATACCGGCGGCACAACCGGTGTGCCGAAAGGAGCAGAACTCACCCATCGCAACATTGTCGCCAATGCTTTTCAGGTAACCGAGTGGATGCGCGGCGGCGGATTAGAAGTTGGCAAAGAAATCATGCTGACTTCCCTGCCGCTGACCCATTGCTACTCCATGACGGCCAGCATGAATCTATCCGTATTTAACGGGTTTACCCAAGTGCTGATTCCCAACCCGCGCGATTTTCAGCATTTGCTAAACGCCATAGAAGCACACCAACCCACGCTGTTTCCCGGCGTACCGACCCTATACACGGCGATCATCAACAATCCCGATGTAAAATCCGGTAAATACAGCTTGAACTCCATCAAAGCCTGCATTAGCGGCGCGGCCGGTCTGCCGGTGGAAGTGCAAAGGGCATTTCAAAACCAGACCGGCGCCAAATTAGTCGAAGGCTATGGCTTGAGCGAAGCGACCCCGGTAACGCATTGCAACCCGGTCAGCAGCGGAGGTCGCATCGGCTACATTGGCGTACCGATGCCTGATACCGACGTAATCCTGGTGGATCCGATGGATGAAGTGACGATTGTCGGGCCTGACACACCGGGCGTGCTGTGCATTCACGGACCACAGGTGATGAAAGGCTACTGGAACAAGCCTACCGAGACAACCGGCGCATTGCGGAAGCACCCGGACGGCAAGATCTGGCTACACACCGGTGATATTGCCGTGATGACAGAGGATGGCTACTTTAAGATCGTTGATCGCAAAAAAGATATGATTTTGGCGGCCGGCGGCCTGAACGTCTACCCACGTGATATTGAGGAGCGATTGTATGAGCATCCCAAAGTCCAGGAGGCCGTCGCCATTGGTGTACCGGTCGGCGGACAGGATCAGCGAGCCAAAATGTTTGTTGTGCTAAAAACGGGCGAGACAATGACGACGGAAGAAATTATTGACTGGTGCAAGGACGGCCTGGCTCATTTTAAAGTGCCGAAGTACGTGGAATTCCGCAAAGAACTGCCGAAGACCGCCATCGGCAAAATCCTGCGCCGCACATTAATAGATGAAGAAGAGAAAAAGCAAAAAGGAATAAAACACGAATGATGCTGAAAAAACGAATTTAAGAGAAAAGTGTTTAACGAATGCCCACATCTTACGACATTGCTATTATTGGCGGCGGCATCGTTGGCCTGGCTACCGCCCACGCCATTACCACCCGCTACAGCGCCCGCCTGATTGTCCTGGAAGCCGAGCCGCAATTAGCCGCGCACCAAACCGGCCATAACAGCGGCGTTATTCATTCCGGATTGTACTATAAGCCCGGCTCATTAAAAGCCCTGAACTGCACCGCCGGTCGCGAAGCCATGTATCGTTTTTGCCAGGAACATGGCCTGCCGCATGATCGTTGCGGCAAAATTGTGGTAGCCACACAAGACTGGGAACTGCCGATTCTGGATCGAATTGAAGAGCGCGGTCGAATGAATGGGCTGCTCGGTGTCAAGCGCCTGCGCGCCGAAGAACTCCGCGAATACGAGCCCCATGTCGCCGGATTAGCCGGTTTGCTTGTCCCTGAAACTGGCATTGTGGATTATAAACAAGTATGCGGAAAATATGCTGAAATGGTGCGCCAAAATAACGGCGATGTCCTTACCGGCAGTCGCGTCATCGGTTTTCGATCCGGAAATCCTGACATGATTTTAGAAACGACCGCCGGGCCAATTTCCTGCCGCTACTTGATCAACTGTTGCGGACTGCAATCCGACCGAATCGCCCGGCTGTGCGGTCTGGAACCCGGCGTACGCATTATCCCGTTCCGCGGCGAATATTATGAGCTTATCCCGACGCGGCAGGGTCTGGTCAAAAACCTGATCTATCCCGTGCCGGACCCGCGCTTCCCGTTTCTGGGCGTTCATTTTACCCGCATGATTCATGGTGGCGTGGAGGCCGGCCCCAATGCCGTGCTGGCCTTTAAGCGCGAAGGATATCATAAGTTCAGCTTTTCGGCAGGCGACACATGGGAGATTTTAACTTACGGCGGTTTTTGGCGATTAATCTTACCGGTTTGGCAGGCGGGAATGGGCGAGTTTTACCGCTCGTTTAGCAAGCGGGCTTTTGTGCGGGCCTTGCAGCGACTGATTCCTGATCTGCGCGAGGCCGACGTTCATCCGGCCGGGGCCGGTGTCCGCGCCCAAGCGGTCGATTCGCAGGGTCACTTGGTTGATGATTTCAGCTTTGCAGAGGCCGAGCGGCAAATCCACATTCTGAACGCACCATCGCCGGCGGCCACAGCTTCACTCAGTATTGGCGGGCATATTGCTGATCTGGCTGAAAAACGATTTGGGTTGAAAAAACGGTAAATTATACGGTTCAAAATTCAAACACCTGAATAATTCATAAACGCAAGAGACGCAAACGGCGTAAACGACGCAACCGCTTGATTTTTTTAAATTAGCTGAGCTTTAAAAGATCGGGTTGTCTCACAATCCATTTTTAAGATATAAATTCGCAACTTGCGTCTTTAGCGTCAATTGCGGCGTTTGCGTTACCTGAATAATTCATTCATGCCACGAAGGCACAAAGACACAAAGGCTTGTTAAATCAGGATGGGGCGATCAATTTCCAAGTCCTCTTCAAAAATTAAGTTTTTGAGGTCAATTCCTATAACTCTTTATTTCTTGGTGTCTTAGTGGCTTTGTGGCAAAATTTATGAATAATTCAGGGTTAAGATTTGTGAATAATTCAGGAACAGAGCGCGCGAATATTTAAAACCCATTACCCGCGTAAATTTAAAAGAAGTATGGCTTCATCTCTTAATTTGCGCGTAAAAATCTATAAGCTTGGTCATATTTTTAACTATGAAAAGCCATTGACAAGGCCGATGAATTCGTCTATTATAGTACGTTCGAATTGAAGCCCTAATTATTTTCGCTTATCTATTCGGAGTCTTAATGACCGATAGCGCCCAAATCAATGATCTGCTCACAGCAGTCCAAAAATTTCATGACAAACATAGTTTTGCCCAAAATGGTGGTCACGATCCTCTGTATCGAATGACTTTGATTATGGAGGAAGTGGGCGAGATTTGCGAATGTATTACAAAAGGCAAGGACAAAGAACAGTTGGCCGAGGAACACGCCGATTTGCTCATTTTGTTGCTGGGCAACTGCATCGCTATGGATATTGATATTGTTGAGGCTTTCTGGAAAAAACATGCGCGAATCATGCAGCGAACCTCCAAAGTTGTCGGTAACCGCATTCGGGTGACAGAAAGCTGATTGCGCCAAATAATTGACTTAATATATACTGACAGATCCGTAACATAGAAAACTTTTGAATATCAAACCCGCTGAGGCGTCTATCCTTAGAAAATACGCCCGGTGGGGGGAATTATGGAAAAACTGCTTCGTCATAAAATTTTTGGTCTTCGTAACAAGCTGCTGGTAGCGCTGGTTTTGTTTGCATTTGTGCCCATGCTGATTTTAAGCGCACTTATTAGTGAGCAGGCCAAACGCATTGTAACCGAATCAACAGCCTATCTGCAAAATATGCGTGCTTCCGTACTATCCCAAGAAATCGACCTGCATTTTAACAACAACATCCACAAGCAAATCTATACAATCTCACGGGACAGCCGCATCTATAACATGCCGGGCTCCAAGCAGTTGGATCGGATTAATGGCGTACGCTTAACCACTAAATACGGTAATACCGACCCTTTCTGGAATCTGTATCTGCGCACCGAGAGTGGGGTCAACATTATCGACGCCAATGAAAGCCCGGATACTCCGGCGCAGTGGCGACCGGTTATTGAGGAGAGCCGGAATAAAAATTCCGTGACCTACCGCGAATTTACAGAAGACCAGGCCAGCACCAAGCGCTATGACAAGTGCCTTTTTTCAATGCCGGTAAACGGAGGCAAACCCGACAGCACCGTCTACTTTACCGGTATCGTTAAAGTTGACATTGATAACATTATTTACGACCTGATCAATCAACTTGACATAAAGAATTTACCTGTTTTGGTTCTGGATCAGAACGGCGTGGTTGTATATTCCCGTAACTTTGACAATTTACCGAACACGCAGTATATCGCCCGCAACGTCAATAAGACGTCGGACCATTGGGTAGAAGATAAAGTTGGCAATGAAGCATACTACTTCTTTGGCGCGCCTATGAAAGAGCTTGAGGGCGAAAGCAACTTGAAATGGATATTGTTTGTCGGGATGCCAAAAAACGAAATTACCTCAGATATTAAGCTTTCCCGTAATACAATTTTGGCGGTTAGTATAGTTTGCTTAATCTTTTTAATCGGCATGGGTATTCTATTTTCGACAAAAATTGTCGATCCAATTCTCCAAATTGTCCAGGGGACCAACGAAATTCGCAAGGGTAATTTCGCTACACGAATTGCGGTGGAAACAAGTGATGAACTGCAAACCCTGGCCGAAGGTTACAACCAAATGGCCAACGCCATTCAGGACAGCTTGTTAAAATATAAATCGCAGACCCAGGAATTAGACCGGCGAATCAATGAAATGCGCGTTCTGCATGATCTTGGCAAATCCATGAATTCTATGCTGGAACTGGACGAATTGTTAAATACGATCATTATTTGCGTGGTGGGTGGATTAAAATTTGATCGAGCCGTTCTGATGCTTGTCGATGAGACAAAAAACTGGTTGTCCGTCAACGCCACCATTCGGAGTTTGCAAAACGAGATCAAAGATCTGAAAATTGCAATTGAAAAAGACAGCGGAATCATTGCCAATTGCGCTCTGACCGGGGATGAAGCTTTGGTCATGAATGCCGAGACAGATCCGCGGGTCAAGAATGTAGATCGTTTTCTCAAATCACGCACTTTTTTTGTGACTGCTCTCGTCGCTAACGATAATGTTATCGGCATCTTAATCGTTGATAATAAACTAACCAACAATCCGCTAACCCATGAAAATGTAGGCACTTTAACCACTTTTGCCAATTCGGCGGCGTTAGCAATTCATAATGCAGTCTTGTACAAGAGTTTGGGCGAAAAAGAACGGCTGGAGCAAGAATTGCGTATTGGAATGCAGATTCAAACCGGCCTGTTACCAAAAGATTTTCCGATTGTCACCGGGTTAAATGTCGTTGGCAAAATGATTCCGGCTCGCGAAATAGGCGGTGACTATTTTGACTTTATCTCCAACAACGGAGACGGATTAGGCATTGTCATCGGCGATGTCGCCGGCAAAGGTGTTCCCGCCGGTCTGATCATGGCTATGGCTCGCAGCATTATTCGTTCCGTCGCCTTGACAACCCACTCTGGTAAACAGATTTTGGCCGAACTCAACCGACTATTAACCAGCGATATGGAAGACTTTCGCTTTATGACCATGCTATACATGAACTGGCTGCCGGATGAGGGGAAAATCCGCTACAGTAGCGCCGGTCATGAGCATGTTATCGTCTTTCGCGCCAAAACGCAGGATTGCGAAGTTGTGCGTTTAAAAGGCGTAGCCATCGGATTGACTGCCGATATCAGCGATTTGTTAGCCGAGCGTGATATTGAACTTAGCCCCAATGATGCCATTGTTCTCTATACAGATGGGGTAACCGAAGCCGTTAACCCGAAAAATGAGCAATACAAACTACAACGCTTGTTAGACAGCACAATGCGGCACGGACAATTGAATGCCGCTGAAATGTTAAACGAACTAATCGGTGATTTAAAACGATTCATCGGCACAGCCTTGCCTTATGACGACGTTACGCTGGTAGTACTTAAGCGGACCAATACTTAAATTAGCCGGCTCAAATCAACGCTGCCAAACACCATCCCAAAAACCTCTGTAAAATCATGCCCGCTTTAAGCATTTGGTTTATAAGAACCGCCCTGATTTATCTTTTGATCGGTTGGACAATTGGCGCAACATTGCTATGCGCCAAAGGGATAAAATTGCCGGTAATACTTTGGCTGCTTCGGCCTGTCCATATCGAACTTATGTTGACCGGCTGGCTGATTCAGCTCATTATGGGCGTTGCTTTCTGGATGCTGCCGCGTTTTCCCGATAGTCGGTCACGGGGGAATATATATCCAATTATCCTTGCCTACCTTGCTTTAAATATAAGCATCGCCCTGACAATCTTTGATCAACTCTTAAAGTTCCAACAGGTAACATTACTTTTCCCTGCCCATACCATTGCACAGATTTTGAAATTGAGCGCCATTTTAATTTTCATCGGGCATACCTGGCCGCGTGTGCGTGCTTTTGGTAACGTCATTAGGTAGTTCCACGTCTCCCATCGCCCCATGTTTTTCGGGTAAAAGATGCTTGACAAAAAGTTATGTCTTACTTATGATGGTAAACTCACAGACTGTTATCGTTGGACATCATGCCAAATTTTGATGACGTTTATACGCAATTTTTGTTAATTATAATCGTCATAACGTATTAAATATAAACATGTTATGGATAAATCAAAGCTGTCGGATACTGTAAGCAAGTCTTCAATTTTTGCGGGAACTACACTTGCTGCACAGGGTCGTTTTATTGATGCTCTCATCAAAATTTCCTACGTTTTGGCAATATTAATTGTTACCGTTTATCTTACGCCGCACAATTACCGCACCTCACGCTATGAATATCAACCGGATCAAATCTCAGAAGAAGAAATCATTGCCCCGTTTACGTTTGATATCCTTAAACCGGATGAATTGCTGCAAAGTGAGCAGGAAAATGCAGTGCGCCGGGTCAATTCGGTGGTAGATATCGATTTACTTAAAATTCAGCAAACTCTGGTTGAAATAGATTTGTTTTTTCGTGATGTTAATGACTTTTTAGAAAAGTTGGGCTTGCATTCAAATGTGGTGATTGACTCGATATGGCGAACAGACCCGGAACGCATTCGCACGCTTGCTCGGCTTCGGGGCGATTTTTCAGATTCTACCGCACATGTCCTCTGCTTGCGTAAAACCAACAATGAGTTGAAAAATCAGATCAAAACCATCGTTTCACACTTGCTGACGATTGGCGTTATCGCTGACAAGTCCGTTTTTGTCAATGATTTTAACAAACGTATCACCCTTGAAGCCGATTCCACAATGCGCGAAGTCGCATTAGATGAGATTTATGCCCGAAATCAGGCTTTTGATTTTATTGTTACCCGCGCCAAAGAAGTATATCCCAAAGAAGAAATGTTCCGAACCGCCTTTGAAGAAATCGCCATGTCTTTTGTTGTCCCAAACCTGATCTTCAATCCTGAAAAAACACGCCAATACAAAGAAGACGCCCGTAAAACGGTATCCGTCTACCAGGGGAAAGTTATAAAAGGCGAAATTATTCTGCGCCCACATGAACGGGTGACCGCCGACCATGTGATCAAAATAAAGTCGTTAGAAATCGCTACCGAACAGAAGGTTCTGGAAATATCGGAGTGGGCGGTTTTTTTGCCCGTTCTCGGACGCATCGTATCCACATCTTTAATCATTTTTTTAACCTGCTTTTACATCTACAATTTTTATCGAACCAAACTCTTTGCTAATAATTTCCATTTGCTGGCGATCACGGTCATTGTTCTTTTTACGATTCTTGTTGTTTATTTTATCAAAGTTTTGGCGCAACTATCCATTTATTTGATCCCTTTTGCTACCAGCGGTATGCTATTCTGTGCGCTGTTTAATCCACGCTTAGCCCTAAGGCTGATGCTGTCCATTAGTATGCTGGCCGCAATCATGCTTAATTACGATTTTTTTGCCTTCTTTTTCGCGATGATTAGCGGTTCCTTTAGCATTTATACAATTTCAAAAGTCCGGCAGCGCTCCCATTTCTACCGCTCAATGCTAATTCTGCCGTTTGTTAATATCCTTGTGGCATTTGCGCTAAACACCGTCATGATCAATAACGATATCAGCAATTTTTTAAACATCCTTTTCCTGGCAGCCTTAAATGGCATTCTTTGCCCCGTGCTGACGATCGGCCTGTTGCCGCTCTTAGAAAGTGGTTTTCGGATTGCTACCGATATTACCATTTTGGAACTATCCGACTCTAACCATCCCTTGCTGCGTCAAATGGCGCTGCAAGCGCCCGGCTCCTTTAACCATAGCTTTGGCGTTGGCAATCTGGGCGAAGCTGCCGCCAAAGCGATTAATGCCAATTCACTTTTTGTGCGGGTTGCGTCGCTTTACCATGATATCGGCAAAATGTCTAAACCCGAATATTTTGTCGAAAATCAGCGGGGCGGTGAAAATCCGCATGACCGACTAAGCCCGACCATGAGTGCGCTAATCTTAAAATCACATGTCAAAGATGGCGCTCGATTGGCTAAGGAACATCGTCTGCCCGATGGCATCATTGATATGATCCAACAGCATCACGGCACCAGTCTAATCAAATATTTTTATGATAAAACGCTCAAAGAAGACCCCGACACAACCCTGACAGAGCGGGAGTTCCGCTATGATGGCCCGAAACCTCAGACCAAAGAAGCCGGCATCATCATGCTTGCCGATACGGTTGAAGCTGTTTCGCGCTTGCTTAAAGAACCGTCGCCAGGGAATATTCGCAGTATGGTCAAACGGGTCACAATGGATAAATTTATGTCCGGTGAACTGGATGAATGTGAGTTGACTTTAAACGATTTGGACAAAATGAATGAGGCGTTCATTCACGTACTTACTGGAATCTTCCATCACCGAATTGAGTACCCGACGACCAAAGACGCTAAGGAACTACCAAAATCCAAGCGAAAAATAGAGCCTGCCGATGATAAAACCACCCTTAACGGTAAGTCTGCTTCTCAGCCGACCCCCTTAGTTGAGCTACCGCAAGATGCTTTTGAGTCGGGACCTGATTCCGATGATGCATTTGAGAAAAAACGTGCCATCTCATCTTCAAGTTGATCTAAAAACAAGCGCAACTCAGCAAAACCGTAGTCGCATTCTTCGAATATCAAATTACGTCTGTTCAATCCGGATTGTCTGTATCAATCTTTGATGTTCGATCTATAAACAGGGAGCCGCTACGCGGTTTTAAAAATGCCTATCAAATATGAATTGGATCGCGTGTAAAAACTTTTTACATATCACTTAACATTTTCGAAAATTACCCATATCAAAAGGCAAGTTTCAATTGTACCTAACACTCTGTCATGCCCGAATGTTTCTATCGGGCATCCACAGCCCGACTGGATTCCCGCTAACAACATGCGGGAATGACACACTTGGAAGTGATAGGTACAAAATGGTGTTTTATGAAACTTGCCTATCAAAAAGGAGCACTTATGAAAAATTGGCTATGGTTGCTTTGCTTTCTGGCCGTATTTGTCCAACCCTTTTCCGCGAATGCAGCGAAGGATACCGCCGTCAAATTAGCGCCGGTTAATAACAGAGATTATGTTCCGGTTGTCCATGAGTTGCTGAATCAGGCGCAAAAGTCCATTAAAATTGTGCTGTTCCAAATGCGCTATTATGCGGCCTATCCCGGCAGTTCCACTAATAGCGCCATGCAGGAGTTAGCTCAGGCGGCTGCACGAGGCGTCGAAGTGTCGGTTATTTTGGATGCTACCGGCTGGAACAAAGACAACGCCGAACTCAATCGGCTCACCGGCGATCTGCTGAAAGCGCAGGGCGTTAAAGTCTATTTTGATAGCCCGGTTGTGACAACACACGATAAATTTGTGCTGGTAGATAAGCGGTGGGTTTTAATCGGATCAACCAATTGGAGCAATACAGCCTTCGATAAAAATAATGAAGCAAATGTGCTAATTGACGATAAAAGTGTCTATCAAATATTTTTAGCCGAATTTGATCGGATTTTAGCGGAATCTTCGGAAAGCTATCCTTACCTTGCGCCAGTACAAAGTCCGTTCGACTCCACCCTTAAAGATCAAAGTTTACTCACCATCCATGGTCAGGTTGCATATACCCGGCCGGGATTGCCGGAAAAAACAATGGACATTATTTTGACAGATTCCAGCCAAGTCAATGTTCAGCGCGACATTACGGAAACGATGCAGTATCTGGATGCAGGCTTTTTTGCCAGGCTGTCGGGTCAAAATGTCGCTTTGCGGGCGGTTATGATGCGTGAAACACCGACAGCCGTCGATATTTTTGACCCCGATATGCGCCAGAAATTTATTGCCCAGGCGCTTTTGACACCTCTGGAGAAAAAGCCGGAACTAAAGCCAATTGCAAAAAAATGGCTGACGGTTAACCGTGTGCGTCCGTTGGTTAACGCCGCCTATTTTGAACCCGTCCATCAGGCGCTGCAAAATGCCCGCAACAATATTGACATCATCATGATGGATGTGCGCTACTATAACAAAAAACCGCCATTTGCGCGCCGCACGGAACGGCAGGACCCGCCCAGCCTAACAAATGTTTTGCAAAAAGACTTAATTGCCGCGGAAGACCGGCACATACAAGTCCGATTAACCTATGACGAGGGCGCCTGGCGATTGCCGGCTGATAAAAAGGATTTTCTGGCGCCTGTTTTAAAAGCCGGGGCTGAAATATATAAAGATTCGCCGGATTTGACCACCCACTGCAAGTTAATTGTTGTGGATAATGAAACGGTTATTTTAGGTTCTACCAATTGGACCTACCCGGCTCTGGAAGAAGGCAACGAGGCCGCGCTGTTAATTGAGTCGAAAGAGCTTAATCAGTTCTATCGCGCCTATATTCAAAGCGTGGTTGATACTTGTCAGCAGGTTGATAAATTTTAAACAAATCGCCGGCTGTAGCTTCATCTCAGTTTCAAAAAATAATTTTCGGAATATTTTGTCCTAAATAGATAGATTGTTGTAGCAATTTAAGCATAGATTTGTATCGTACAAGCATTGTGAATCATTTTTCATCCTTTTAGCAAGGAGGCTTGGTATGACTGATTTGTTTGAAGCTTTTTTTAAACACGGCTCGGACGTTATGCTTAATCGCACCCGAATGCTGCTGATCTTATTGGACGGCAATGGTCATATCCTGGAAGCCAATAGCGGCTGGCAACTTCTCAAAAGAAGTTTTCCCACTGCCGAGCAAGTTTTTGATGTTCTGATCGACGAAAGTCGAGCCGATTTTATGCAGGCTGTAACGATGTGTTTAGACAGCCAGGAAGTTGTTCAAACCAGCCTGAGCGCCAAAGCCTTTGATAACCAGATAAATCAATCCTTTAATGGCTGGTTTATACCTTTGGAAGATAAGCAAATCTTTTTTATCGGCGAACTACTGCCTACACTGGACAAAAAACTGGACCCCGATTTTATCAAACTGCAGCGTCAACTGATGGTGTCCAGCCAACAGATTGCCGATTTAAAGAAAACACTGGCCGGCAAGCAAGAAGAAATATCGGCCATGCGTAATGAGATCGAAAAAGTCAGCCAGATGGACCGCCTGACCCAATTACCCAATCGACTAAGCATTCTGGTTTATTTTGAACAGCAAGTGAAAATATCCCGCCGCTACAAGGCTGATTTAGCCCTTTTTATTATGAATTTTGACAGTTTTAAGCGAATCAACGATGCCTACGGCTACAGCGCCGGTGACTCGGTGCTGAAACAGAGCGTAGACATTTTGAACCGCACCATTCGTGGATCGGACTTTTTGGGGCGCTATTCGGGTGATGAATTTATCGGCATCTTGCCAGAAACAGCAGTCAAAGAGGCGGAGATACTGTCAAACCGAATTCGGCAATACATTGAAAAAATGCATTTTGAGATAGAGAATGCGGATCCGATTCGCGCCACCGTGCGATTTGGGGTAGCCCAATTCGATCCCGAATTTGATGTCACCGATGGCCTGCTCTGGCGCAAGAATTCGTTGCTTTGGCGGGCTGACGCCGCTTTGCTGGAAGCTAAAGAGCAGGGTGGTAATCTTGTCGTTGTTAAGTAAGCAATAAATGACAACAGCCCGTGTGTTACGCTGTTCGGCATAAGTTTCAGTTAACAAAGACCTGACGGATTCTTTGGAAACCCGTCAGGTCTTAATATCTCACGTAAAGTGTCAAATTAAGAGCCTACTTTGTGGCCTGACATCCTTGCGTGAGATTTTTTTTGCCAAAAAAGCAAGGCTTCTCTCCCCTACTTCATGCGCAAATGGCCCTTTTATACCAAAAATAAGACGCCTTTTGTTTTTCTTGACAACCCTGATAGCAAACATTATAATAGTAGTGGGCTTCTGGATTTAAACCATGATGAATACTACATCCGTCATGTAGTATTCGTTCGTCAAAGCCCTAAACCAACAGCCATTATTTTTAATATTTACAATCTCTATATATGTGTAGCAGACTCTCATGAATAATGAAATCCGATATCTCAGTGAAAAATGGGCCAAAGAGCCTAAATCACGTATATTTGTGTCGCTGGCCGAAGCTTATCGCAAAGCTAATAAGTTTAAGGACGCCATCGACGTCTGCCGCGAAGGTTTGAAACATCAACCTAACCTGAGCGGCGGCTATGTAGTTTTGGGTCGCTGTTTAGTAGCGACAAAAGCCAGAGATGAAGCGCGCGAAACTTTTGTTAAAGTTGTGGAGCTTGACCCGGTCAACATCATTGCCTTGAAGGCGCTCGGCGAGCTTTTTGAAGATGTGGACTCGCAAAAAGCGCTTGAATACTATCAGCGGGCTACAGATTTTGATCCGTTCGACGAGACCATCCGGGAACGTGTACAAACCCTTAAAGCATCCGCGCCAAAATCCGCCCCGACCGCTAAACCAGACAGCAAAGCCGGGGAAAAATCCGGCAAACCCGGCGATGATATTGCCACTGCGACATTGGCCGAACTATACGTCAAACAAGGCCACATGGACAAGGCCATTGAAGTTTACCAAAAAATTTTGGAAAAAGACCCAAAGAATGCAAAAGTAAAAGCCGAGTTAGCGCTGCTGAAGGATCAACCAAAAAAGTCGCCACCGCCCGCGACTGAAGATAGCTCACTGGATTTTAACGATGCACTCCCATCCTTTAATGAAAAGCCACCCGCCCCCAAAATTGCCAAAGCAGATAAAGCCAAACCCGCCCCGGCAGCAGAAAAAGAAGAAGACGCTCTAACATCCTTCGATTTGCCTGGATTAGAACTAGCGTCAAGCACGGAAATATCAGCCGAGACTGATAACGATCTTGAACTGATGAGTAGTGATGAATTTAAACCGGCGGCAACCGGCGGCGACGCCATGGGTTTGATCAGCGCTAATGAGTTTGTGCCGACCAAATCGAAGCCAAAGCCAATCAGCAATGACTTGGGTTTGGAGACTTTTCAGGAGTTCTCGTCTGCCACATCCGACACAGCAGAGCCTCCGCAGAAAAGAGAGACCGCCGCGCCGGCTGAAGAAGAAGTCGGGTTTTTAAGCGATGAAGAGTTAGTCTATGGTGATCGGGCCGGCAAACCCACGGATGACGCCGATGATATGGGTATTTCGTTTAATGATGAGATTATCCCACCAAAAGAGGAGAGCGCCGAAGCTGAGGAAATGCCGACCATTGATTTGGATATGGGAGACTCGCCTTTTTCCTTCAATGATACTGAAGTGACACCCAGTCAACCCGAAGCTGAAGATAAAGCAGAAGAAGAAGTTGGTTTTTTAAGCGATGAGGAATTAGTCTATGGCGAACGCGCCGGCAAACCAACCGAAGATGCCGACAGCCTGGGCTTGTCGTTTGATGATACGACCGTTGAGGCCCAAGATGATAGTCAGGCGGAAGAAGTCGGCTTTCTAAGCGATGAAGAATTAGTCTATGGCGACAAAGCTCTGGCCCATCCATCGACTACTAATGAAGAGTCCGCACTCGACCAGGATGCCGCGGACCATGACGCAGATAGCCAGGAAATTATCGACCTGGATTTAGATACAAATGGAGCTCAGATATCCGATGAAACATTTGACATTTTAGATCTTGACGATATCCCCGATATCCCTAAAAAATCCACAGCTAAACCGCCGATCCGGCCACCAAAACCGACAGACGATGATGATTTGGATTTATCCGATGCTTTTGCCATCGACGACACCTCCAGTTTGAAAGTTGAACAAGATTCCATTTTCGACGACAAACCCGCGGCATCCCAACCCGCCAAATCTGTTGCCCCGGTAAAGGCAGCCGCGGCTAAAACGCCGGCAATTGCCCCGGCTGCGCCTGTCAAAGCCTCGCCACCGGTCAAACCCGCCCCGACTAAGACGCCGCCACCGGTAAAAGATGACCTGGATTTTGACATGAGCATGCTAAATGAGGCGGTCGCCCCGCCGCCACCAAAGGCTAAAGAAACCTTCGACCCGCTCAATGATCTGAATGATTTCTTGCTTGAAGTCGAAACCGTTGGTCAAACCAAACCGGCGGCAGCGCCCAAAGTCGAAGTCAGCGCCGAGAACGACTTAAGTGATCTATTAAACGAGGCCATTGCGCCAACAGATGAGGCTGACAGTCTTTTTGATTTAACCGTGCCTGAAAACGCTGATGAAACCGCGGCACAAATGGCAACGCTTCAGCCGGAAGTTAATATGGAAGCGTTTGCGGAGGAATCTATTGACGAAGACACCGAGCCGGTTAAAAGCGAAGCCCCGTTAACCACATTGGCTGAAGATGCCTACAAAGACCTGGCCGATCCAACAGAAATAGACATCAACCTAACGCTGGAGGATGTTGAGGCATTTATTCTGGATACCAAGCCTTTAAGCCAATCCATATCCGTTGATAAGGTTATCAGCCAGACAACACGGACCACTGAAGAGAATGCTGTTGTCGATTTAACAGCGGAGATAAGCGATCAAGCCGAAACTGAAGCCGTAGTTGACATGACGAGCGGTTTCGCTGCAGATGATGCTGAGATTGTTGAAATGGATATGTTCGACGCCGAGACAGTTCGCCCAGCCGAGGAAGTCGAATTACTTGTCCTGGATTCACCGCCGGAAGATAATAATATTTTGGATAATCAGGCTTTTGCCGAAGCAAATTCGCAGACCGAAGATGTCGAAGCTATTTATCTTGATCAGCCGGAAGAAGCGGTTGAAGTAGCCGCCGAACCTGAGCCATCAACTTCGATTGACACAGCCCTAACCTTTGATTTAGATGGTATGACGGACAACATCGAAATCACGCCTGATAATCTTGACATAATGTCACCGTCCTCAGATGAAGTCACTATCGTTGATGAAGTTGCCGAAGAATTGCCCGTGCAGGAATTCAGCATGGACGATGAGCCGGTGCAAGAGTTTAGCATGGAAGCAACGGAAGAAGTTGCCGAAGAATTGCCACTGATTCAGCCTGAGGAAGAGCCCGTGCAAGAATTCAGCATGGACGTTACTGAGGAAGAGCCTGTGCAGGAATTCAGCATGGACGCGACGGAAGAAGAGCCCGTGCAGGAATTCAGCATGGAAGCAACTGAAGAAGAGCCTGTGCAGGAATTCAGCATGGACGCTACGGAAGAAGAGCCTGTGCAGGAATTCAGCATGGAAGCAACTGAAGAAGAGCCTGTGCAGGAATTTAGCATGGATGTGACGGAAGAAGAGCCCGTGCAAGAGTTTAGCATGGACGTTACGGAAGAAGAGCCCGTGCAAGAATTCAGCATAGACGCTACGGAAGAAGAGCCTGTGCAAGAATTCAGCATGGACGCTACGGAAGAAG